>JANQFT010000448.1 GCA_028277685.1 Phycisphaeraceae bacterium | reverse complement strand
CAGGCGCTCTGGCGGCAGCAGGTGCGGCGGGGTGCGTTCAGTTTTGCCGACATCACCCGCGTGTTGGCCGGGGCATCGGTGCTCGGTCACCTCGATCAGGTGTATTACCGGTTGGATGGTCGTGTGGCGCATGTGTTGCTGGATGAGTTTCAGGACACGTCGTTCATTCAATGGGCGGTGCTCGAACCGATGGCAAAGGAACTGCACGATCACGCCAGCGAGGGCCGCACCGTGATGGCGGTGGGAGATGTGAAGCAGGCGATCTATGGCTGGCGCGGGGGGGAAGCGGGGGTATTCGATCGGTTTGAGCAGTTACTTGCGCGCGTCGATCGGCAATCCATCGAACGCAGTTACCGTTCGGCGCAGCCGATCATCGATGCGGTGAATACGGTGTTTACTGGTTTGCCCAAAACGCGGGTGGGGCAGAAGTATCACGAAGTATGTGCGACATGGTGCGATGGTTTTAACGCACATGAGACGGCGCGCACGGAATTGAGCGGCAACGTGTGTCTGCACATGGCGCCGCAGGCCGATACGGAAACGGGTGCGACTGCGGCAAGCGCCACCTTGCATCATGCGGCCGACCTGGTGGCGAAGCTGCATGCGAATCATCCCGCGCGCACCATCGGCGTGCTGGTGCGCACCAACGCCGCCGTGCGCCGGTTGATTTTTGAACTGCAACAGCGCGGCATCGCGGCATCAGAAGAGGGCGGCAACCCATTGACCGATGCGCCTGCCGTCGCGCTGGTGATGTCGCTGATCACGTTGGCCGATCATCCGGGCGATGCCATCGCGCGATATCACGTGACAAATTCACCTTTGGGCGCATTGGTCGGGTTGGATAATCCGCACGACGATGCACTGGCGCACGACATTTCCCGCAAAGTGCGGCGATCACTGTTGGATCATGGTTACGCTGCCACGTGCATGCGTTGGGCGCGTCACCTGGCGGAAGTGTGTGATCAACGCAACCTGCAACGGTTGCTGCAACTGGTGGAACTGGCAGCGGCGTACGATCAACAGCCCACGTTGCGGCCGGATGATTTTGTGGAACACGTGCGCACCCAGCGCGTGGAAGCACCCACCGAATCGCGCGTGCGCATCATGACCGTCCACCAGGCGAAGGGCTTACAGTTCGACGTGGTCGTCGCCCCGGAACTGGATAAGCAACTTGTCGGCCGTGCCCCGGTCGTGGTGGAAGATCGGCCCACGCCGGCCACGCCACCTGCGTGCATCGCACGCTACCCCAATGAGCAGGCACAAACGCTTTCGCCGCCACTTCGCGCGATGGTCGAGCAGTGGCAGCACCGCCAGGTGACCGAATCGCTCAGTTTGCTGTACGTGATCATGACGCGCGCCGTGCATGCCCTGCATGTGATGATGGCGCCGCCTGCACCGAACGAGCGCAGCGTTCCGCTTACTTTCGCCGGCGTCCTTCGCGAAACGTTGTTGGGTGAATCATTAATGCAGGCGGGTACATCGCGCATGTTGTTCGGGCGTGAAGATTGGGATGACGCGCAGCCGGTCGTGACCACCATCCCGGATCAACCGCGTGTACCGGTGCTCAAACCCACCACCGTGGCCCAGCGCCACGTGATGCGTCGATCGCCTTCGCAATTGGGAGGGGGCGAGACGGTGGACCTGTCTGCGGACCTGCGGCTTGGCCAATCCTCCGCCACCCTGCGCGGCAGCGTGTTCCATGCGTGGTTCGAACTGATTGAATGGTACGAAACATCTCCGACCGATGAAGCACTCCGCCACGTCGCACGCACCTTCGCCACACCACCAGACGAACTGACAGACTGGATGGAAGAGTTCGATCGCATGCTGTCGGTGCCCGCGCTGAAGCAGGCGTTATCGCGCGATGCATATCCGCCGAACAGCACTGTGCACAACGAACGCACTTTTGCCGTGCGGGATGGTGAGCAACTGCTCACCGGGGCGATCGATCGTTTGGTCCTCACCCACAATGAGGAAAAAGTCATCGCGGCTGAGGTACTTGATTTCAAAACCGACCACGCGCCCGGTGACGCAGCCATCGACAAAAAGGTTGAGCACTACCGACCGCAGGTTGATGCGTATCGTCGCGCGGTGTCGGTGTTGACGGGGCTGCCCGTGGATCAGGTCACCGCGAAGCTGCTGTTTGTGGGGTCGGGTGTGGTGCGATCGGTGTGATGGGCTATCATGCCGCACATGCTCAAGCTTCCTGCCCATATCGAATGGATCGGTAGCGCGGCCGCTGGTCATCTGCGCCTGCTCGATCAAACGA
>JANQFT010000435.1 GCA_028277685.1 Phycisphaeraceae bacterium | reverse complement strand
TGGTTGATGACTTCTACGTCGGTGCGAACGATCCGACGGATGCCGTCCTGCTCGAACAGGCTTTCGTGCCCGACGCCACGCAAGGGCCCGTGCCCCCCGCGGTGATTGTCTACACCCTGTCCGGTGACACCGAGCTGACCAACTACATCATCGATGCTTACAACACCGTGGGTGCCGGCGGCAACGTGCTGTTCCGCATGAATCAGCAGTCCGTCGACAACCGCTCGGCCCTGGAATTCGGCTCCATCCGCGGTTCAGTGGCGAATCGTCCGAACCTGACGATCACCACGGAAATTCCCGAACCGGCCAGCATGGTGCTGATGGGCGCTGGCTGCCTGGCGATGCTGCGCCGTCGCACGAAGTGAAGACGTTTGGGATATTGATGGAACAACCCGGCCTGCGGTGTGGTGCTCATGCCGCAGGCCGTTTCTGATATCCGCCCGATACACAGGAGCCGGCGTGAACAATCGCGTGAAACATCTTGCCTGTCTGGTCGTGCTCGTGATTGCGATTGTGCAGCAGGCCGCATGTGCCGACAAACCCAAACTGCATGTGCAACTGAGCAGCGCTGCCCCCGGCCACCTGTTTATCGAAGGGCAGCCGATCACCTTCAACGCCTTGGTGGCCGGTCAGAATAAAGACACCAACAACAACTGGCACGATGTCTCCGCATCGTATGTGGTTCGCGAAGTGGACGGCAGTTGGTCGCTCCACAAAGACCTCGGCACGTTCAGCCCGTCGGAGGCACGCAAGATCACATTCTCGCTTCCCGTGAACAACCGCGGTCTGTACGAGATAACGCTTAAGGCCAAGGCCGGTAACCGCACCGGTGAACAGCGCACCAGGCTCGGCGTCACCTTCAAGCCCCACATTCCGACGGACCAATCCCCCTGGGGTTTGTTCCTCATTCCCTATGATGGGCCGACTGATCCCATCAAGGCGGCAGCACTGGCCGAAAGCATGCGTCGCCTCGGCGTTTCGTGGGTGCGGCTCAACTTCTGGGCCACCGCTTACGAACAGGTTAACGTCGATGAAGCGAACCACCGCGTCGATATCACCTACAGCAAGTGGCAGTCGATGGCCGACGCCCTGAACGAACGCGGCATCCGTATCATGGGCACACTCTGTCACGTGCCGAGCGAGCTGAGCAGCCAACCCGGCGTCAGTGGCCCGAAGAACAGCGACGCCGGCCCGCTTTATGCCAGGGTCATGCCGCGCGACATGCGGCTGTGGCAAGCGTTCTGCGAGGATATCGCCCGCAAGTTCCCTTACATCAACCATTGGGAAACGTGGAACGAACCGAACCTGCCCGGACGTTACTGGGCCGGCACGCGCGATGAGTTTGCCACCTTGGTGAAGCACACCGCCAAAGGAATCAAACAAGGCAATCCCAAAGCGCGCATCGTTTTCAGCGGTTTTGCCCTCGGCGATGCCCAACGTGAACACCCTGTTCCCTTTGCCGACTTCGTGCTGGCAAACGGTGTCGCCCCCCTCGTCGACATCTACTCCAGTCACGGTCTGTACAGCCGAAAATCGCTCGCACCGGCATGGCGCAAGCTGATGGGCAAGCACGGGCTTCCGGAGGATACACCCCTGTGGGACACCGAACCCAAGGCCATTCTGCCCCTCAGTTCGTGGTCGCATGGTGTATCCAAATTATTTCACTTCCTGCACATCTCGCCGGGCAGGAACTACGGTGCGTTCGCCCCGCTGGTGCACAAAGACCTGACCCCCACCCGCGATGGCCTGACTTACGCCGCCGCATCCCACCTGATCGGCAGTCGACCGCTGCGGAGTTTTCACGATCACCAAACTGCACAGGTTGCCGTGTTCGCAGATAACGCGCGCACCACCATCGCGTTCAAGCCCACCGCACGTGGCATCGAAGGTGGCCAGGTCACCGTGAACGTGCCCGAGTCATCACGCGACAGCGTTGAACTGGTCGACCAACTCGGCCGGTCAACCCCACTGAAAGTCAGCAACAGCCAGGTCACCGCCCCACTCAGCCGCATCGGTTTCATCACCACCAGCGGTTCGCTGAAGGTAGCCAACGTCGTTCCGCCGCGCATCAAGCCCGAACCTGTGCAGCACGTGTTCCAATTCGAAACCGCCACGCCTGTTGGTCCGTGGAACATCAACCGCCCCACCCCCGGCTGGACGAACGATCACGTGGCTGGCATCTGGACCAAAGATCAACCCGCCCCCGGCAAGCCGTACAGCCTGATCCTGCCCATCAACGCGCCGACCGCCGACAGGTACGACCTCTGGTTGTCGGCCGACATCTGGACGCGTCTGGTCTCCCCGCGCACCATCTCCACCTGGCGATGGAAACTCAACGATGGCCCATGGCACACCTTCGACCATCAACCCAAAAAGATGATCTGGCGCAAGCACGGCGATCGCCACGAAGCCAACACCCCCGTGCGCGATGATGAAGTCTTCTTCCTCGGCGGCGGCAGCGTGCTGCAGCATCTGACCAGCATCGCACTCACCCGTGGCAAACACACCTTCACCGTCGAACTCACCGCTCCGCGCGAACGGCCCGACAACGCATGGTGCATCTACTTCGACGCCCTCATCCTCAGGCCAAACGGAAACACACCATGACGTGCGTTGCCTCTGCCAAGCAGTTAGCCATCCATGAACCGGTGCGCATGCAAGCCCGGCGCGCCACCCAGCCGCTCATCGTGCGCAGTCCGCACAATCCCATCCTCACTGCCGACATGATCCCCGGCTCAGCAGCCTGCGTGTTCAACAGCGGTGTCGTGTTCCAGGATGACCAGTTCATCATGATGGCCAACGTGTGGGACCGCGAATGGGCGCCGAAGTTCATGGTTGCGCGCAGCACCGATGCCGTGCATTTCACCATTAATCCGGCCAACCGCTTCACCCCGCCGGATGAACATCCCTACGTGCCGCATGAAGGGATCTTCGATTCGCGCATCACGGCCATCGATGGTGCATTCCTCATCACTTACAACGTGGCTTCACGTCTCGGCGGACGCATACGACTTGCCCGCACCAAAGACTTCGAACACTTCGAGGACCTTGGCTTCATCGCCGGCCCGGACCATCGCAACTGCGTGATCTTCCCCGAAAAGATCAATGGGCAGTACGTCAGGCTCGAACGTCCCAACGTCGATGACGCCGGCGATATCTACATCAGCACCTCGCCCGATCTCATCCACTGGGGCAACACGAAACTGTTGCTCGAACGCAATCACCGCTACTGGGCCAGCGCGAAGATCGGCCCCGGTGCCCCACCCGTTCGCACCAACCGCGGCTGGCTGTGCATCTATCACGGCACCCGCCTCGGCATGAACGGCCACTCCTACCAGGCTGGCGCCATGCTGCTCGACCTCGACGACCCCACCAAAGTCATCGGCAACATGAACGCCTGCCTGCTCGAACCCACGGCCGACTACGAACGCGCCGGCATCACGCCTAACGTGGTCTTCCCCACCGCTGCTGTTCCCGTCGACAACGACCAACTGCTCATCTACTACGGCTGCGCCGACACCTGCATGGGCCTGGCCATCGCCCAGACCACCGCCCTGGTCGATGCGTGCGTGAACGCCTGACAGCGAAGAGCCCACCACAGAAAACACAGAGGACCTTGTGGTTGTAAACCCCGGTATTACCATGCCGGGCGATGGATGATGCGGTATTGGTGTGTACAGGTTTTGATTGTGTTTCCCCCCGCTGCCGATAGAATGCGATAGACAACTCAACAAACACTGCGGGCGTAATTCAGTGGTAGAATGTCAGCTTCCCAAGCTGAACGTCGCCGGTTCGAATCCGGTCGCCCGCTTTTGTGAAGGTCATGCCTGGTGGCGTGGCCTTTTTTGTTTTGAATCTAATCGGGTGCGACCTGGGTGGTGGGAGGCAGGCTTGAGGCGTGAGAAGTGCGGAATGCGGCGTGTGGAATGCGGAATGGTGATATCAACTGATAAGCCCATTCTGTTACTTCCAACTTCCCACTTACTCATCCACTCGGTACATGGGCAGGTAGCGGTAATACACCTGTAAAGTCAGGGTG
The DNA here is from genome assembly GCA_028277685.1 of Phycisphaeraceae bacterium. Taxonomy (GTDB): domain Bacteria; phylum Planctomycetota; class Phycisphaerae; order Phycisphaerales; family Zrk34; genus JANQFT01. Next base: position 4,036 of record JANQFT010000435.1, on the reverse strand, counting down.
GCCATGGCGGTGGTGTAGATGCGGCCGCCCTTGATGCCCCATTCGCTGTTGGTCGACCAACTGCCGGCCAGCTTGCCCTTGGCGACCTGTTTGGTGACCAGATGATTGCGAGCCAGGTCGTTCCATTGCGACCAGGCATCGCCGCCGATCTGCATCATGACCAGCGAGGCATAATAGTAATAGTAGTAGTTGGCCTTGCCGCGCCCGGGGGATTGGCGGAGCAGGTTGCCCGCGATCATCTGGCGCTGCTGATCAGTCAGACGCTCACCCAACAACATGCGGGACAGCGCGGCCTGTGCCGTGATTGCAGGCGTGACCTTGGTATCGCCCTTCGGTTGGTATCTCGCCTGCACACCATGCTGGCCTGCCTTGACTGCGTTGAGCCAGTTGAACGTCTGCTCACGGGTTTGGGCGGGAATGGCGGTGTCGAGTTGCTCCACGCTGTGCAGGGCGAGAATCTGCCAGCCGAGCACACTGGTGTCGCCATCGTTGCTGCGTGGTTTGTACCGCCAACCACCATGCTTACTGTTCTGGGCCTTGATGATGTACATCGCTCCGAGACGAGCGGCCTGGCGATAGTGTTCGGCTTCGGTCATCGCGGCGGCCTCGGCCAGGGCGAGCGTGGCAATGGCCTGGTTGTACATGTTGCCCTTGCTGCCGCGCAGGTCGCCGTTGTTCTGCTGCCGATCAAGCAGATACTTCAGGGCACGATCGACCACTTCGCGATACGGGCCATCCACATCCGGCCGGTGGTTGGCGGCAAGGAAGCAGAGTGTGGCCAAACCGGTCACGCCGGTGTCGACGGGATGGCCGAAGCGGCCGATGGGTTGATGTTGATCAGTGATGAGCGTCCATTGGCCGTTCTTCTCCTGCAGCTTGGCCAAGTACTTCAGTGCCTTGCCCACAGCGGCTTCGGATGCTTCGGTGCCACCGAATTCATCCAGCAACTGCTGGCGACGTTCACCGGTGCGATGGAACAACCAATCGGGCGATGCCAGTTGGTTAGGCCCAAGTTCTGCGGCAAGGCCAACACCCTGCAAGTCGGGTGGAGACACCGAGAGCAAGCCTGCTGCGGGCAACGGATTGGGGTGATCCACCGACTGCGTGGCCAGCGAAGGTTGGGCCTGTTGGGAAGGACCGACCCCCGCGGTGGGATCGATGGTCGCGACCTGGGTCTGCATCGTGGTGTGATCGATCGGCTGGGCGGCAAGATGCTCGGCTGCCGAATCGTCATCAGCCGCCAGCGGAGCTTCCTCACTCGGCGGCGCATCGTTGAGCGAAGGCATCTGGATGTTGGGACTGATCGAAGCGCCGGGTACATCCAGTACCAGCGGGCGAGTGATGAAAGCGGGCTGCGGCTTAGGCGTGACCGCGACGACGAATGACTTCTCGGTTGCCTCCACGGTGGGCACGGCGACCATGGCATCTTGTGCAGCGGGTGAAGGCGTCGCGGTTTCGTAGCGCGCGGCATTCAGTTCAGTCGGTTCGACACGAGGCGATTCCGCTTGGTCGGCGGCAATGGGCGTTTGCGTGTTGGTCAGTTCGATCTGTTGCAGCCTGGCACGCACCTGCACTGGGCCAGGCGTTTGCGGGGCAAGTGGTTCGACGTTCGGCATGGGCGGTCGGATGGCCTTCAGCACATGCACCAACGGCCGCGTGGTGGGTTGTGCGGGCGGCGTCTGCAGGTGGGTATCAACGGGCGCGGCAGTCGTATCGCCGGCTTCGCTCTGCATGGGTACGGGAACGGGCGTGGCATCGCGGGCAGGCAGTTGGTCATCACTGGTACTGACCGGTGCCGGCACCACGACGCTGAAGCGATCCACCTCGGCAAGTTCACGCGGTGCGGCGAGCATCACCTTGTCCACGGGTTGCGGTGGATCGATGCGCGGCGCAACGGGTTTGTGGGCACGTGAGCGCGGGGTTTGGCTCACGCGGGGCAGGGCAACCTCAGTGGGTTCGGGGGCAGTGCGGGCAACAGGTGATGGTCGGGCTTTGGATTGCCGGGCGAGTGTGGGGTCAGCCACGGGCAACGTGGTGAGTTGGTGCCTCACCTGCAAAGCGACTTCGATCTCCCGCGCGGCATCGAGGTTCACCGTGGTGGTCATGCCTGCTTCGGGGGCAACCACGTGCAGAATCTCCTGGCTGACCACCACCACACTGAGCAGGGCCGTAAGCAGCACATGAACGACCAGCGAGATGAACACGCACTTCTGCAGCAGGCCAAGTCTGCCGTACCCCCCCTGCCGCAGATAAACCGCAACGACGAACATCAACACCAGCGCCACGCCCAACGCCCACCAGTGCCAACCGATGCGCGGCGGCGGGCCGGGCGTGAGATCAGCGTAAACCTCTCGGGTGACCGATTGGTACAAATCGTAGCCGCCGGTGGTGCCCGTGCGATCGCTGGCCAGATGCAGTTGATATCCACTCAGGGAGACAAATGGCGAAGTCTCGTTCGCGCTGGTGTTGATCCGCGGCCCGAGATTCTCTGTCGACGCATTCTCAATGTTGAGCCGCAGACGATACAGATCGAGCTTGCCGTGTCCACCCGGGCGATTGGAAGCGTAGTAAAGGAATCGGCCATCGGGCGAGGGAGAGGGTGCGGTCTCGTCGTGGCGCGAAGTGTTGGCCGATGCGAGCCGCCGTGCGCTCGTGAACACCAGCGTGACAGGTTTCTTGGGGTGTTGGCGTTCCTCCACGGCCGCGGCGAACAGATCGTATTGGTAGCGCTCATGTGGCGCGAGTGCGGGCGTGTCGTCCGTCTTGGCCTGCCAACGTTCGGAGCTGAAATAGATGGTGTTGCCATCGTGGCTGAAGGCGGGTGTCACATCGTCAAAGGAAGTGTTAATCGGCTCCCCGGCATTACGTGGGGCGGACCAGCCGTTCTTACCGCGTCGGCACACCCAGATGTCGTATCCGCCGCGACCACCGGGGCGATTGGAATAGAACGCAAGCCAGCGACCGTCGGGTGAAAGTCGCGGGCCGAGTTCATGATGCTCGGTATTCACTTCCGTGATGGGTGTGGGCACGGTCCATCGACGATTACGCTTGTAGCTGACATAAAGATCCGGGTTCTCATCCGCCGCCCCCCGCACGAAGTAGAGGGCATTACTATCGGGTGCGACGGCCGGGGCATATTCATGCGTGGTGGTGTTGAACAGCAGCCCCATGGTTTGCGGCCGGGTCCAGAGCACCTGCCGCAGTGATGCCTGTTGATCGGGCACGGCAATGCCGCCGCCATCGGTCCAGGTGCGAATCGGTGGTCGCACATAGTAGCGCACACCCAAAGCGGCGATGAACCCCGCCAACAGCAAGCCTGTCATGATGATGGGCCACCATGGCCGCGGGTTGTGGGAAGGACCGGGCATGCAACTTGCCACCATGGGTTAACGCACCGACATCGGCTGCGGCTGATCGAGGACGTAACCGATCTTCACCTGGTCGATGCCTGCGCGACGGCACGCGCTGGCCACACCGGCAAAGTACTTGTGAATGCTGTTCTCGTCGGCACGAATGAGCACTTCACGATCGGGTTGATCGCGGGCCACTTCGCTAAGCAGGGTGAGCAAAGTATCAGGGGTGTACGCACGTCCACCGACCTTCGGCGTGCCATCGGCATCAATGTTGATGATCACCTGCTTCGGTGGAGCGCTGATCGGTTGAACATCCGCGGTGGCTGGAAGCTGGATGTTGATCTCACGTTCTTCCTGGGCGATGGTCGTGGCGACCAGGAAGAAAATCAGCAGCAGAAACACCATGTCGATCAACGGCATGAGGTTGATCGGTGCTTCTTCTTCGTGATGGAGATCGCGAATGCGCATCGTAGCGAAGTCACCTTACGAATCGGCGGAATCACCGGACACTTTCGAGCCGCTGACCGTGTAATGCTCGACAAACTCAACCGACACATCGTTCATCTCGGCCACGATGCGCTCGATCTTACCCAGGAAAAAGTAGTAGAAAATGAGCACGGGAATGGCGACCACCAGGCCGGCGAAGGTGGTGACCAGCGCTTCGTAGATGCCTTTGGCCAGCA
>JANQFT010000416.1 GCA_028277685.1 Phycisphaeraceae bacterium | reverse complement strand
TCGGCCAAACCGCGTGCAGGATCTTCAGAATGATTCTTCGCCTTGCCATGGCGCATCAGGTACAGGTGCATGAAAAGAATTACCCCGGCTGTGCCGTTTCGGCGGCCGCTTCCCGTTGTTGACGTTTGCGAATCGTGCGTAACACAAACCACGCGATGAACCCGAACACCGCCACGATCGCGAAGAACTTCACCACGACGACCAGAATGGCAATCACGAACGAACTGACACCTTCCACCGTTGATACCACCGGATTACCCACGCCGGCAGTGGTGGCGGTGGACATCGCACGGGTTCCCACGGTGAGCATCTGCACCCCGGATGCGGCGCCGCCACCAGCGATGATGGCCATCGCCCATTTCAAGGTTGGATCGACATCCGTGATCATCGCTGCCGCGACGAGCGAACCAGCCAGCGCCGCGGCGGGGGTGGCGATGGTGTCCAGCAGGTTGTCGACCCAGGGGATGTAATAGCTGGCGATCTCAACGGCCGTGGCTGCACCAAAAAGGATGGTGGCCAACGGCGTGCCCATCCAGGCGAAGCTTTCGCCCAGATCAACGTACCCGTTCTGCGCCGCAACGCTGACCACCAGCAATGGCACGAACACGCGAAAGCCGCAGCAAGCCGCCAGCGCAATGCCCACACATGTTCCGAGGATCAAATCCATGGCGTGCTGTCTCCGATACCATTCTACCCCGTGGATTGCGGCAGTGCGCTCGTTTGGTAGGGGTCAGTTTGAACGGACTGGCCTCAACGAGCTGCGCCCGTGAGGTAGCGGTCGGCTCATACGCATGAAGATGGCGGTATTTTCTGCGGTCCGACGACCGCTCCTTCACAGTTCGTAGGTCGTAGGTCGGGGCCTGCCCCGACGAGTTCCCACGATGTTGGTAATGTCGGGGCAGGCCCCGACCTACATACGGACGACCGCTCCTTCACAGTCGCGGCTCGTTAAGATTCAAACTGACCCAGTGCGCTCGTCTGTCGCATTTCGTGCGTTATGATGTACGTCATGAAACAGTTGAAACATTTCGTCGTGGTGGTTTGGATTGGCTGCTTGTTGGGCATGCTCGGCGGCACGGCGTATGCGCAGCCCGAGCAGGATCATACGCCTGCCGCAACGTCTACCGGTGAAACGACGGAGGCGGATGAGAATGTCATTCCCGATGTTCCGCTGGTGAAGCAACCAGAGAACGGGGTCGACAAAATCAAGAAGCGTGCAGAACAGGAAGTGCGTCTCTTTCTTGATTTGCTTCCTCCAGGCTTACGCAAGCAGGGTGTGCTTGGCCTGGCATATTGGCAATGGCTTGGCTTGTTGCTGGTGGTGATGATTGGTTTGACCATCGAAGTGATTGCGCGTGTGCTGTTGCGCGCTGTCGTGCTGCGTGTGATTAAAACGAAGATCGACGAAGAACGTGCAGATACCATCAAGCGCACCGTGCGTCCTTTCGGTTGGTTCGCCGCCGCGTTGTTCTGGACCACCTTCTTCAGCGTCGACCTATTGGCACTCAGCGATAACGGGCAAACGTTACAAGTCCTGCGCGGCATTGCGGGTGTGTTTGCCGTGCTGACCGGTGTGTGGGCGGCATGGCGCTTGACCGACCTGGTGGCTGAAGTTGCTGCGGTGAAGGCCGAACGCACGGACAACAAAATCGATGATGTGCTCGTGCCCCTGCTCCGCAAGACGGCGAAGATATTCATCGTCATCCTCTTGCGGAGCAGGGGCACCAGCACATCATCGATTTTGTTGTCCGTGCGTTCGGCCTTCTCCGCAGCAACTTCAGCCACCAGGTCGGGCCA
>JANQFT010000408.1 GCA_028277685.1 Phycisphaeraceae bacterium | reverse complement strand
CCGTCTGTCCGCCTCACGCAGTATTCTCGCCGCGCCTCCGGGCACGCTGCCGAACCAGCCACTACCTGATGGTCGTGCCGATGCCGTTCGCCCTTTCCGGGGGCGGGGGCGCGTGTCAGGTGGGATCGACCAGTGGTCCGCAGGATTCTTGCCGTTGGGATGGAACGCGCCGTTGGCGGCGGATTTGGGTGGCATACGCCTACCGTCGATGTGCGGACTCATGCGCTTGGCATCCTTCACGTTCTTGTTCTTGGCCAGGCTCTTGTGAGGGATACGGATCAAATCGAGAGCGAAGTGGTATCGCTTGGACTTGGCGAAGAGATAGACGTACTCCCAGCTGTTGGTCAGGCGATCTTTGACCGAAGCCGGCATGTGATTCGGTTTGTGCCAGATGATCTTGTTGCGCAGTGTCCATCCCCGCTCGATCATCGCCAACATGAAACGTTCAGGGATACCGAGCAAGCATTTGCTGTAACGCCCGCGTCTGTGGCCCTGCGGCGGCGCGTGGTCTGCATCGGACGCGACGATAGACGATTTTCCCCTGTGTCGTCGTGCGTATGGTACGTGCGTACTGCTCCCGCCATATGTATCGCCCAGATTGATCCAGCACGTCCCCTCGGGCTTCAACACGCGACGGACCTCATCGAACACAGCCAACAGACGATCCAGATAGTCCTTGAATGATTCCTCAAGCCCCAGCTGACCATTCACACCGTAGTCTCGCATGGCCCAGTATGGAGGACTGGTGACCACGCAGTCGATGCTTTCATCCGGCAATCTGCGCAGACCCGATAGCGCATCGCAACACTGGATGGAATCGACCTGCAATGGTGCATCCCGATCCGTCTGGTGCTGCGTCATTTTGGGGCAAGTAGCCCCCGTGCGCGCAGGTAGCTGATCAGGCAGTCCACACTGCAAAACAGGTGGTCGTCATCCAGGTTCAGGAAACCGCGTGGCCCGATCACGCCGAAGTCGAGACGGATCACATTGCGTCCCATCTGGAATGGGCATTTGCATTGCTGGCATTGGTTGTGATTCATGTCCGGATGTGCATCGCCTGGATTGATAAGCGTTAACCCGATTTGGGCGGTGAGGAGTGACTGGGGCTTGGGGGTGGTGGGTCACTCGGAACCAGTGCGGCAAATGATATAAAGGGGAAGCCATTTCTTTGCGACCCTATGTTCTCTTGTTGTCACCGTGTCGTGACGATCTTCTCTGCCGATGGATGCACACTCGCAAAGTGCTGTAGCGACAGCCCGTTCGTTCATGCATTGAGACCACAAAGGCGTCGCGCCCCCCAAATCAGTTCAAAGCATGTATTGGGCAATTGTGCTCCTACAGGCATGAGCAATGACACGACTTTGCAGTGGCTATCAGCATCCCGCAGACGCCGACGTCTGCTCGCTGAGCTTGACCAGCCCATGACCGCGCAGCAGTTACATCCCAGAACACACCTATCGAGGCGTGACTGTAGCGATGTGCTCCAGGGACTGCAGTCCAAGGGGTTGGTGACGTGCCTCAACCCTGCCTCGCGTAGAAGTCGACTCTATGGGTTAACACGCGAAGGACAACGATGGCGAAAGCACTTCTGGCCCGAGTTGCCGGACTACGGACAACCTAAAGACATCGACTGGCAGGTACACGGTGAATTGTGCTTCCGACACCGGGAAGCTGTGGTCCGCGTGATCGACGACTTCATGCAACCCGCGACCATGAAACGAAGGGCACGTTATGCCGATCCATCGATCCGCATGAGCGCGAACAACGTGCGTGATCTGGTTCCGGAGCTTTGCCGACTCGGCGTCCTGGAGCCTGTGTTCACACGCAAGGCTCATCGGCACTACAGACTGACGCCCTTGGGCAAGGCATGCCGTGTTCTGCTTCAACGGGCCCGCGACGCACATTCACGACTGACGCAACAGCAATCGGCGTCCACCTCATGATGACACGAGACAACACCATTCAACAGACAGATGCCATTGAAGGCCTCAAACAACTCAAGGACAACAGCGTGGACCTGATCATCACGGATCCACCCTACAACATTGCATCAGATACGGCGATGACCATTCAACGCGGCAAGCTGATATCCACGCGCAAGGCATGGGGTCAGTGGGATACGTTTCATCCGTTTGACTACAAACTGCTGATCAATCAGGTGCTCAGCCAGGCCTACCGTGTCCTGCGACCGGGTGGCGCCTTGTACATGTTCACCGCACAGGAGGACAACGGCTACTTCATCCACCACGCATTAGAGCGTGGATTTGTGGTCCGCCGAGTACTGGCCATGGTGCGTAAGAATCCCTTGCCCAGTATGGCCAAACGCAATTGGCGCAGCGGATTTGAACTGTGCATGTACCTGATCAAGCCGGAACAAGAACGCACTTCTACGGGGCGAGCGCTTCAGGGCCAGAAGTGCGGTCCACGCCCGACGTTCAACTTTCTCTCTCAGCAGGAGTGTGTCAATGTGTTTCACTACGCTAACGGCCACCGGCGAACCGCGCACCCCACTGAGAAGCCACAAGCCTTCATTGAGAGGTTGGTCCAGGTGAGTTCGAACGCCGGTGATCTGGTGGTGGACCCGTTCATGGGCGGCGGCACGACCGCGGCTGCCTGCAAACGACTTGGCCGCCGGTTCCGAGGCTTCGACACGAATGCCAAGTATGTTCGGATGGCACGTGACCGGGTCGAGAAGCAGGAGGCCGAGAATTGACACTCGTGAACCGCTACGCCTCCGCGTCGCCGCTTACCCGACCAGCCATGAA
>JANQFT010000462.1 GCA_028277685.1 Phycisphaeraceae bacterium | reverse complement strand
CGCGCCGGTGATGCCGAGATCAGCCTTGCGATACTTCTCGCGCAGGAAGTCGCGCGCGATGCGCGAGAAGTATCGCAAGGCTGATCTCGGCATCACCGGCGCGAACTTTCTTGTGGCGGACACCGGTTCGCTGGTGCTTTGTACGAATGAAGGTAACGGCCGATTCTGTTCTACCGCGCCGCGCGTGCATATCGCATTTGCTGGCATCGAGAAACTGGTACCAACGCACGAGCATCTGACGGTGTTATTGAAGTTGCTGGCACGCACGTCCACCGCGCAGCCATTGACGTGTTACACGAACATCGTCACTGGGCCGCGCCGCAGTGATGAGCACGATGGATCGGAGCAGTTGCACATCATCCTGCTGGATAACGGCAGAACGAACATCCTTGCGGATGAAACTTTCCGGGAGGCACTTCGCTGCATCCGCTGCGGGGCGTGTTTGAACAGTTGTCCGGTGTACCGCAGCGTGGGCGGGCATAGTTACGGTTCCGTTTATTCCGGGCCGATCGGATCGGTTATCACGCCGTTACTGCGCGGGCTGGAAAATTACGGTGACTTACCGAATGCTTCCAGCCTGTGCGGCGCGTGTGGTGATGCGTGTCCGGTGAAGATCGATCTGCCGGGCCTGTTGATCTCGTTGCGCCAGAATATGGTCGACCAGCGCGAGTTCAGCATGCTCGAACGATTGACCATGCGCCTGTATGCGTGGTCGCTGAAGCACACATGGACCTATCGCATGGGCCAACGTGTTCAACGTGTGATGTTGCGCATGATGGCTGATCGTGATGGTTACGTCCGCTCAGCCCCGACCGGCCCACTGCGCAAGTGGACCAGCGTGCGCGATCTTCCCGCGCCCGCGAAGCAGAGTTTTTCTGATTGGTGGAATACACAATCATGACCACGAAGCAGGACATGCTGAATCAAATCCGCCACGCGCTGGGGCGCAGTGGCGCACGGACTGGTGCGCCCACGCCGCCGGCCGTACCGGATGATTTGGTTCGTTTATGTCATGCGAGCGATGACCTTCCGGGGGTATTTACTGAACATGCGGTTGCGGTTGGCATGGAAGTAGAGCGATGCGCGGCGAGGGATGTGCCGTCAATCGTCCTCCGCATCCTGAGCGACGTGAATGCCGTAAACGTCGCCTGTAGTGTTGACCAGCTCGTTCAACCCTTGACCCATGCAGGCATCACATTGGTGAATTGGCATCACGATCCATCCTTATCCGGTTTGTTCGATGCGGATGCGTCTGTCACGCGCGTTCACGCGGCACTGGCCGAAACGGGCACGTTGGTTTGCGATGGTGATGCCCAGCACGCACGCGGTTTGTCACTGGTGCCGCCGTTGCACATTGCCATCGTGTATCATCGTGATATTCTGCCTGACATGCTGGATATGATGCGTTGCGATACTTCGCCGCCGAGCGGTGAAGCGCTGATCACCGGGCCGAGCAAGACGGCCGACATCGAGGGTGTTCTGGTACGTGGCGTGCACGGTCCGGGGCGTGTGGTGGTGGTACTGGTTGACGATGAATGAACAGTTAACCACACTTGGTACCTGAATTGCTGGTTGACTAATCCGCCCGCGGGCGGCACACTGCCTGCTACGACACGCCGATCAGGGGTTTAAGCCGATGGCTTCGGTCTGCTTCTATTTCCAAATGCACCAACCAATGCGGTTGCGTCGGTATAGCGTGTTTGACACCGATACAACGTACTTCGACTCATATCGCAACGCGGATTTGCTGCGCAAGATAGCGGATCGCTGTTACTTGCCCGTTGCGCAGATGATGAGCGAATTGATCGACAAACTCGATGGCCGATTCCGCTTTACGATTTCGGTGACCGGTTTGCTGATCGACCAGGCACGTGAGAGCTGCCCCGAGCTGATCGACCGCTTGGCAGCATTGGCGGAAACAGGTTGTGTGGAATTCCTCAGCGAGACGTATCATCACTCGCTGGCGTTCATGTACAGCCGCGAAGAATTCGCCAACCAGATCGATCTGCACACCGCAGCCATGCACGAACTGTTCGGGCAAACGCCGCGCGTGTTCCGCAACACCGAACTGATCTACAACAACGATCTGGCGCACTACATCGATTCCCTCGGCCGGTTTGATGGCATCCTCACCGAGGGGGCCGACCAGGTGCTGCAAGGCCGCACGCCCACCAAACTCTACACCCCGCCGCACACCGAGAGCCTGAAGCTGGTGCTGAAGCATTACTCGCTCAGCGACGACATTGCGTTCCGCTTCTCCAACCGTGATTGGGCGGAGTGGCCGCTCACCGCCGAGAAGTACGCCAAGTGGATTGGTCACATCCACGATGAAGGCGATGTGTGCAACATCTTCATTGATATGGAAACGTTCGGCGAGCACCAGCGCGAGGAAACCGGCATCATGGATTTCCTGCAGGCGCTGCCGCCGAAGATCCTCGAACAGCCCAACACGGAATTCGCCACGGTCAGCGAAGCGATCAAGAAA
>JANQFT010000244.1 GCA_028277685.1 Phycisphaeraceae bacterium | reverse complement strand
AGGAACTTGGTGAGGAAGAAGTTGCGGATCGTTTCCGATCCGGTGGTCTGGTATTCGACCCACACTTCCTTGATGGGGCGTTCTTCGAGAGGGACATCTTTTACTGCACCTGCGGTCTTGCGCTTGGCCATGGTCTGCTCCTTGACCGTTAGATCATCCTTGCGTGTCTCGATCTCCGCGAGACGCACAAGCGCTGATTACGGGCCCACTCCTTGGGCCACACTTAGCAAGCGAACATCGGTCGAAGCTATGCGGCTTCGACGGTGGTCGCATCGCCTGATTCCGTCGATTCGGTCGACGGGTCCGCCTCACTCACCGCTTCGCCCTCTTGGTGTTCATCTTCTTCCGGGTGAACCGGATACTTCTTCTTGTACTCTTCCACGTGTTCTTCAACGGTACGCTTTCCAAGAATACCAATGCCGAGGCCCAACGCGTAACACACCATCATGGCCACCAGCGCGCGGCTGATGATCGTGCTGCCCGGATTCTGCGCAGCAAGACCACAGATCATCGCGATGGTGAATGCGATGAAGGCGAAACTGGTTGCGATGATGCGTACAGGCATGTGTCAAGCGTTCCGTCGCTTTGCATCATGTCGTTGCCCGCAAACAGTGCGCCATAACGGGCGCGGCAAATGGTGCCGATCCTTCGACACACGGGCTGCCCATATTCTACCCGGCCAACCACGATGCCACCCGCTGAAAAAAGCCACTTTCTCGCGGTTCGGCAGCGTGACGATCGAGTTTGTGCGCCAACTGAGTCAGACACATCCCCGCGGAGCATTCCGGATGCTCCAACACGAACAGTCGACGATGGCGTACGCTCATCGACACGTGGGGATCATTCACCACATAACCGGCACTGGTGAGTGAAAGTCCGAGAAAACGTCGGCACACGACGTTCATTCGCTCAAACACGCGCCGGGCTTCTTCACGGTCTTTGGCCATATTCACCAGCAGGCTGACCTTTGCCGCCTCGCTGCGTTTACAGATGGCTTTGATCATCGCGTAGGCATCGGTTACCGAGGTTGGTTCGGGCGTGGTGACGACGAGAATATCATCCGCCGCCAACACGAAGCTGAGCACGTTCGGGCTGATGCCGGCCCCAGTATCGATGATGATCAGATCACTGTCGATTTCCAGTTGATCCATCAGTTGCAACATGCGGGCGCGTTCGAAGTCGGTTAACGCGGCCATCTTCGAAAGGCCCGAAGCCCCGGGGATGAGCGAGAAGCCGCCCGGTGCATCGACAATCACATCTTCCAACCGCCTGCGCCCCGCCACCACATGCGCGAGATTCACCGGTGAACCAACATCACAAATCACATCGGCGTTGGCAAGCCCCATGTCGGCATCAAGCACGATCACGCGGCGCGCCATACGCGCCAGACGTGCGGCCAGGTTCACCGCGATGTTCGTTTTGCCCACCCCACCTTTGCCGCTGGTGACAGCCAGCACCCGGGCCGCACGCTGCTTGGGCGCTTGCACCGGGCTGTCTTTGGCCTGGGCTGCCATCCTGCGTAGTTCTGTCGCCTGATCCTGCGTCATCCTACAACGTTTCTCCAACCAGTAACCCCGCCAATCGATCACTGCACCACGGTTCGATGTGATGCGGCACATCCTGCCCGGTGGTGATATAGCTTAACTGCTTGTTCACGCGGCGAATCACATTCAGCACCACGCCGAAACTGACGGCTTCATCCAGCTTCGTCAATATGATACGGTCGGTACGGATAGAACTAAAGCGCTCAATCGCCTGTTCCATCACCGGCTGGCTGCACGTGCTGGACAACACCAGGTGCACTTCGTGTGGGTTGGCCGCTTCGATGAATGCTTTGAGTTCATCAAGTTTGTCTGAATCGCGCTGGCTACGGCCGGCGGTGTCGATGAGCACCACATCGGCGTCGGCGCACTGAGCCATTGCCTGCTTCATCTCCAATGGTGTCAGCACCACATGCACGGGCAAACCGATGATGTTGGCATAAGTGCGCAACTGATCGACGGCGGCGATGCGGTAGGTATCGATGGTGATCATCGACACATTCAGTTTCTGTTTCAGTTTGAAGGTGGCGGCGAGTTTGGCAATGGTGGTGGTTTTGCCCACCCCGGTCGGACCGATCAGCGCGATGGTGCGCGGCCGGCCGTCTTTACCCTTGCCCTGGGTTTTTATGTTGCCATCGGCAGGGATGATGTCGGCGATCGCACTGCGTACGGTATCGCGCACACGCTGCTTATCCTGCAGGTCGTCTTCACTGAGTTTCTCGCGTACATCGTGAATGACCTCTTCGGCCAGTTCTTCTGCCACTTCCTGTTCAAGCAGCGCGAGGTATTGATCGAACAGCGTGTCGGGCAGATCGCGTTTGGGTTGATCGGCCAACTGCTTATCCATCATGCGACGAACCATGCGACGCACCTGCGCGATCTCCTCGGTAATCTGCGCGCTTGGCGTGCCTTCGGGCATCTGCCCTGCGAGTTGACCCACTTCGACCTTCGGCACCGGCGCTGGCTCAGCGGCCGGGACTGCATAGAGCGATTCATCCGGTTGCTGCGCGTAGGTTCTCTGAAGCAACTGACGCGCGGCGGCGCGGTCGAAACGCTGGTTCGCGGGTGATGCCTGCTCTTCTTTCCGGGGGCGAGACCGCGCGGGAATATTCACATCCGCACTGGCGGTGACTTCCACCACCGGCTTGCTGCCGATGCCGAACACCCCACCTTCTTTATAAGAACGGGTGTGCAGAATGACCGCGTTGCTGCCAAGCTCCAGCTTGACCAGCTTCAACGCCTCCGGCATGGTTCTCGCCCGGTACGTCTTCAAATTCAACGCGGCACCCCTTGTAACTCACCACCGGGACTTGTCATCGCTTGCTCCTGTTCAACGGTGTACTGCACCAACCCCATCGATTCAACTTCAACCCCCTTGCTGACTTCGTTGTACGCCAACACGGCCACGTTCGGCAGATGCGGTTCAAGTAACTGACGCACCTGCGCACGAACCTGCGGCGAGGTAAGCACCAACGGGTGATGGCCTGCCGTGATCAACTTCTGCATCTCCTGCAACACTTCCGCGGTGATGCGGTTGGCCACCTGTGGCGGAATGCTCATGGTGGTGCCTTGCTGCGTGCGTTCAATGTAACCGTTGATCAGGTCTTCCAAGCCGGGATCGAGCGTGATGCAGTAGATGCGGCTTTGCCCTGTCTCGGCATCCGGCTCAATGTATTGCGTGCAGATGGTGCGACGCAAACTGTTGCGCACGTATTCGGTGAGTACATCCAAATCTTTCGTACGACTGGCCCAGTCGGCCAACGTCTCCACGATGGTTTCCATATCGCGGATCGGTACGCGCTCACGCAACAAAGCTTGCAGGACTTTCTGTAGTTCGCCAGGTTTGATTTGTGTAGGGATGGCTTCTTCGACCAGCTTCGAACTGGCTTCTTTCAACTGCTCAATCAGGTTGTTTGTTTCTTCGCGGCTGAGCAATTCGTCGGCGTGCGTCTTCACCACTTCGGTCAGGTGCGTAGCGAGAACACTCGAACCATCGACCACGGTGTAGTTGAGTGTTTCGGCGCGTTGTTTCTGACCGGGGTCGATCCACCAGGCATCCAGGCCAAACGCGGGTTCTTTGGTTTGCTGGCCTTGGATGGGACCGGATGCGATGCCGCTGTCCATCGCCAGATACTGACCGGGATAGATCGTGCCGCTGGCGATGGCGTTGGAACGGAGTTTGATTTCGTAGTGATGCGGCTCAAGTTGCATGTTGTCGCGAATGCGCACCGGTGGGACGACCAGGCCCATCTCCACGGCTAACTGACGACGCATCATGGAGATACGGTCGAGCAGATCGCCACCTTGGGCCGCATCCACCAGCCGAACCAAGCCATAGCCTACTTCCAGTTCGAGCGTATCCACGCTGAGCAGTTTTTCGACCGGCGGCGGTGCGGATTGTTCCTGCTTCTGCTTTGCTTCGTCGGCGGCGCGACTGGCTGCGGCCTTCTGTTTCGTGCCACGTTGCATCCACCACGCCACCAGGGCAATGCCCAAACCACTGAAGACCAGCGGGAACGTCGGCAACGGGGTGAACAAACCGATCGCTATCAGGAACGCTGAGGTGATCCACAACGCGACCGGGCGTGAACTTAATTGCGTGGTGAGTTCTGTTCCCAGATCCGCCTTCGACGAACTGCGTGTGACGATCAAACCAGCCGCAATCGAAATCACAAACGATGGAATCTGTGAAACCAAGCCATCGCCGATGGTCAGCTTCGTGAACACACTGAGTGTTTCTGCGGGCGACCAACCTTTCTGCAATGCACCGACGGCGAAGCCACCCACAATGTTAATCAGCGTGATAATGACACCGGCGATGGCATCACCGCGCACGAACTTGGAGGCACCATCCATCGCACCGTAGAAGTCGGCTTCGCGCGAGATGTCTTCGCGCCGTTGGCGTGCTTCGTTCTCATCGATCACGCCAGCGTTGAGGTCAGCATCAATCGCCATCTGTTTACCGGGCATGCCGTCCAACGTAAAACGTGCCGCCACTTCACTGATGCGCGTTGCACCTTTGGTGATCACCACGAACTGCACGATGATCAGGATGACGAAGATGATCAAACCCACGACCACCGATTCTCCCGCGACAAAATGACTGAAGCCCAGGATGACCTTGCCAGCCACACCCACAGCCTCGGCAGGACTGGATGCATCGGCCGACAGAATCAAGCGCGTGGATGCAACGTTGAGTACCAGACGAAAGAGCGTGGTGGCAAGCAAAAGAGAGGGAAAAACACTGAAATCGAGCGGGCGCGACACGTACACCGTGGTCAGCAGTACCACTGCCGCGAGTGAGATGTTGACGACGATGAGGAAGTCGAGCGCCAACGTCGGCAACGGCACGATGATCACACCCAACAGCGCGATCAAACCGATCGGTACGATCAGCGTTGAGTATTGCTGAACCCGCTGCACCCACACAGGCAGCGCGAGTTGTGAAGTACTTGCAGCCATCCGTGGCTGGTCCTTCAAGAGCAATCCGTTGAACGAAATGACGTGCGTTCAATTTACCATAAACAGCGCGCGCTGCCTACTGTTTGAACGCATGTTTTGCCGATGTTTCTTTGTTGGTCGCGCTACGCGCTGCGACGTCCACTCAAACGATAGACGTAAGCCAGGATTTCGGCCACTGCAGCGTAATGATCAGGCGGTACTTCCTGACCCACATCCACCGTTCGATACAAAGCGCGTGCCAGTTGTTTGCGTTCCACGATGGGCACGCCGTTGGCCGCGGCGAGTTGACGAATGCGCAGCGCAAGGAAGTCTGCGCCTTTGGCGACGACTTTCGGCGCGGTCATGGTGTCGCCGTCGTAGCGCAGGGCCACTGCATAGTGTGTTGGGTTAGTGACCACCACATCTGCTGTGGGCACGGCAGCAGAGATGCGTTGCATGGCAAGTTGCCGCGCAACTTTTGCGCGGCGTTGCTTGACCATCGGGTCGCCTTCCATGCGTTTGTACTCTTCCTTCACCTCTTGCTTGGTCATGCGGAGGTCTTTCTCGTGCTGCCACTTCTGGTAGGCGTAGTCCATGATCGCCAGGATCAACAACACGATCGCGATCTTCATCGCCAGCCAGTACACCAAGCCGGCCGATGCGGCGAGTGCCTGCCCGGGGTCCAGGTGAATCAGCGACATCACCTTGTCCATCTCCAGGTAGATCGTGAGTGTACTCACCGCGGCCACCAGCGCGACTTTGCCCATACTCATCACCGCGCGCATGCCGGCCCGGAGCGAGAAAAGCTGCTGTAAACCCTTGAGAGGATTGAGTTTGCTGAATTTTGGAATGATGGATTTCCCGCTGATCAAAAAGCCCACCTGCAGCAAGCTGGCGATGACAGCCACCGTCAACACGCCGATCGCCACCGGCGCAGCCAGGCGGGCACCGATGACGACGAGATTGGCAAAGCGCGCCCCCACATCACCGGCCAAAGCCACATCGCTGGACCAGCGCGAGCTGAGCGTACCCTCCACCATGGTCTTCATGCCGCCAAACATGAATCGGCCGGACCATCCCAACAGCAACACCGCACCGACCAACATTAACGATGCGGTCAGGTCCTGACTCTTGGCAACGTTACCCTCTTCGCGCGTTTCCTGTCGGCGACGTGGGGTTGGGGC
>JANQFT010000198.1 GCA_028277685.1 Phycisphaeraceae bacterium | reverse complement strand
AGCCATGCTACGCGAGGGCTACGCCCAACACACTCCCTCCACCGACCACCCGCTCACCCTTTGGCTCGCCCGCCAATACAACTGGGCCATGCGCGCCGAGCGCGGGTTGTGGTCCACTGCCGCGCAATGAAAGAGGCACAGAGCCTGAACTCTGTGCCTCCGTGGCCATCTCATCAACTGAAACGATTCATCTAACCTGATGTACGCTTCGCATAGTAGTCTGCAAGTACCTTGCGATAGTGTTCAATCGAATCGTACTGAATAATGTGCGTCACCTTCGTAATGGGCACATACATCGTCAGGTCTGTACGCCAATCTTCGCTGTGCACGCTTACCGACACGCCCTTGATGCATGGAATACCATGCAACTCCACTTGCTCCACATCACGTAGCGTGTCTGAATCTTCACCTCGATAAAAGGTAAAAACCGCGTCATCTCCGGACATCGTCTCACCCATGCCATCCCTTTCAATACTTATCGATCAAACTGACCGTCGAACGCGATGTTACTCGTCTTGAAGTCGATCGCCTTGGTGAAGCCGCACGCTTCGGTGGCACCATGTTCGCGGTCCATGCGGCTGTCTTCCCATTCGACACTCAGCGGGCCGGTGTAGGCAATGTCGTTCAGAGCGACGATGATTTCTTCGAAGTCGGTATCGCCACGTCCGGGGCTGCGGAAGTCCCAGTAGCGGCGCGGATCGCAGAAATCGGTATGACCACCGAACACACCCGCTTCGCCGCTGCCGCGGTTCCACCAGGCATCTTTCACGTGCACGTGGTAGATGCGATCGGAAAACTTGCGGATGAACTTCACGTAGTCCACGCCCTGGTAACCCAGGTGCGACGGATCGTAGTTGAAGCCAAAACGCTTGTGACCCTTCACTGCATCGAGCGCGCGTTCAGCGGAAGCAATGTCGAACGCGATTTCCGTCGGGTGCACTTCCAACGCGAAGTTCACGTTCACCTTGTCGAACGCGTTGAGAATCGGCGTCCAGCGCTTGGCGAAATCCTTGAAGCCATTGTCCCAGTACTTCTGCGAAGTCGGCGGGAACGCGTAGATGCTGTGCCAGATGCTGCTGCCGGTGAAGCCGTTGACAACCGCAGGGAAGTCATCCTTTTTCTTGCGGCCGGGTTTGGCATCCATGAAACGACGACATGCTTTGGCGGTATCAATCATCCGCTTGGCCGCGCGCTTGCGTACACCTTCCGGTTCGCCATCGCCCCACACTTCCGGCGGAAGGATTTCCTGATGACGACCATCAATCAAATCGCACACCGCCTGGCCGGCCAAATGATTGGATACGGCGTAGCAGGTCAGCCCATGATCGGCGAGAATCTCCCAACGACCCTTGCAATACTTATCACTCTTGGCAGCTTGCACCACATCAAAGTGGTCGCCCCAGCAAGCGAGTTCCAGGCCGTCGTAACCGAAGCCGGCCGCCTTCTCACAAATGGTTTCAAAAGTCAGGTCAGCCCATTGCCCGGTAAACAGCGTAACTGGTCGTCCCATGAGAGGGTTCTCCTGTGGATGGCGTGAATGAGAGGGGTATCTTGATCGGTTGTACCCCGCGCGTCAAAGTGATGACGCCATCCCCTCACGTTTAGCGGTCGCGACGAAGTCGCACCGCCCCTTCTCCCATCCCGCGCTTTTGCCATTCCCGTTCCGCCCATTATGCTGTCCCCTTCCCCACGCAAAGGTTTGGAGGCGTTCATCATGTACCTTTTCCCCGCAATTGATCTTATTGGTGGCCAGGTGGTTCGTCTGCGTCAGGGCGATTTCGACCGCCGCAAAACTTACGAAGCCGACCCGGTCCAGCAGGCCATCGAATTCGAGCAGGCCGGGGCCACCTGGTTGCACATGGTCGATCTGGACGGCGCCCGCACCGGCGAACCGCAAAACCTCGACATCGTCGGCCGCGTCTGCCGGAAGACAAAACTAAAAGTGGAAATAGGCGGTGGCGTGCGGCATCGTAACACCATCCGCGCCCTGCTCGACCAGGGAGCCAGCCGCGTCATCCTCGGCACCGCTGCGCTCCAACGCTGGGGTTGGTTCGAAGAAGTGATGCAGGATGAAGCGTTCCACAACAAGATCGTGCTCGGCCTCGACGCCCGCAAAGGCTTCCTCGCCGTCAGCGGTTGGGAACACCAACTCGAAACCACCGCCCTTGATGTCGCCAAAACCGTCACCGACTGGCCACTCGGTGCCATCAACTTCACCGACATCGCCGTCGAAGGCATGTGCGAAGGTCCGAATCTGATTGCCATGCAAGAGATGGCCGAGTCGACCAAGATCCCCGTCGTCGCTTCAGGCGGCGTCGGCTCCCTCGAAGACCTGCGCAAGCTGCGCGAGCTACCCCTGCAAGGCGTCATCGTCGGCCGCGCCCTGTACGACGGTGCGTTCACGGCCAAAGAAGCGATCGAAGCGTTGGAGGGATAGGGCCTTGGGCCTTGGGCCGAGGGTCGAGGGTCAAGGAACATCGGGGGTGCCACACAGCATCCGTCCGCGGTGCTGTGTGCGAAACACAGTCAACTCTACGCGGCAAGGCAACACATAGCACCCTGCGGGATGCTATGTGGCACCCGGCTCAAGCGGCAAGTCCTAATTCATAATTTAGGCTAAATTATATATTTCAACATGGCTTGGGAGTGTAGGGTGTAGGGTGTAGGGTGTAGGGTGTAGGGTGTAGGGTGTAGGGTGTAGGGTGTAGGGTGTAGGGTGTAGGGTGTAGGGTGTAGGGTG
>JANQFT010000159.1 GCA_028277685.1 Phycisphaeraceae bacterium | reverse complement strand
CAGCATGTCTTCCTGCGGCACTTCGCGCAGTTTCTTGTACTTGGGTCGGTTGCTCGAAACGTGCGGGGTGAAGTTGTAGCCGGCGCGCACGCGGGTATCGCCGGCGTGGCCCCATGGTTCGCCGTAGGTCGATTCCTTGAAGTTCACCGCGGTGGCCATCGGGCAATAGGCGATGGTCGGGTCTTCCAGCAAGCCCGCTTCCGCAAGGATGCCGAACGCGAACGGGGTGGTGCGCTCGTATGAGCAATAGGTCCACCATGGTTCGCGTGTCTGGCCGCTTTGGGTGCGAAGCTTCGGCAGATCTTGCTCATTCTGCAAGGCGTAATTCACGGTAAGCAAGGCTAACTGCTTCACGTTGGCGGCACAGGCGATGCGCTTGCCATGCAACTGCGCTTTCGACAGGGTAGGAAGCAGAATCGATAGCAGCAGAGCGATGATCGAAACCACCACCAGAAGCTCGATCAATGTGAACGCGTATCGGCGACATGATGCGTGAAGCTTCATCGACAAAGTCCCCAGCGAATGCGCGGTACAGAAGATGGATCAACAACATCGTCACCATCGGCACACGCTGTATATCGCAACAGCCACGCCATCCAACCGAATCGCGCACAACCACCCGCGCCATGCGCCATCCGCATAATCGTTACAACCCCACCCCGATCCGATGTTCAACGGAACTCACTTGAACCGAATGCAAGCCACCTTTCCTGTGGCGCTGCGGCAGTACACCACTCCGTGCGAAAGTGTCGGCATGGTCCATTGGTGACGGCCACCCACCGCATTCGTGCGAAGCAACTGTTGGTACTCGTTCGGCGTCGCATTGGCGATCACCAGGTCACCCCGGTCGGCCTGGATGATCAGCTTGCCATCACTGGCGATCAATGCACCTTTGCCGGTCTTGCGGTGTTTCCACTGGGTGCTGCCGTCGGCCATGCTCAAACAGGTGAGCACGCGATCGTCGAAGCCGTAGATGTATCCGTTGATCGCCACGCAACTGGCCATCTGGCTGCGGATGTTCCGATTCTGCCAGAGTAGCTTCAGTTTCGAACCGCGCAGTTGCAGCAGGGCGCAGCCTTTGCCGTAGCCGGAGGTGATGAAGATTTTGTCATCCACCACCAATGGCGTGGCGCTGTTCACATCATACTTCGTTTCCCACGCATGTTGCGCCACCACGCTGCCGCGCTTGGCATCTACGATGACCAACCCGCTCTTGGGGAACGCAGCAATCAAATCACGCCCGCCATGTTGAAACGGTTGTGGGGTGGAATAGCTTGGTCCAAAGTCGCGCGTGCGCCAAACGATTTTTTTACTGCGCAGATCGATCGCGCAGATCACACCCATTTCTACGTACATCATGTTGTCCCGCACCACCGGCGATCCGCTGAACATCCAGGTGGGCGCCTTCACGCCAAGCTGTCTCGCCAGGTTTATCTCCCACTGAGGTTTGCCACGATCCGCGCTCACACACCGTAGCACCCCCGCGCGATCCAGCAGATACGCTTTGCTATCCGCCACCACCACCTGCGCCGCGGGGCCGCCTTCGTGCTGGCGACCATATCGCTGGGCGCGGTAGCTGTGTGACCAGATTTCCTTACCATCCCTGGCGTTCAGGCAATAGATCGTGTCTTTCCCATCTGCCCAACCGGCGCAGTACACGCGATCGTCCACCACACTCACCGGGGTATAGCCCACGCCCACATCAACCGTCCAGGCGATCTCAGCGTTTGGGGTGTACCAGCCTGATTCGCTGCTCAACCCATTGCCCACCGGCCCGCGCCACGCTGCCCAGTCCGAAGCATGGGCAGAAACAGTGAACAGCATCATCAGCGTCAACGTACCTGTGCGAGCAATCGACAACATGGCAGCCTCCTGATCAAAATGATGACGTCCTATTGTAGCACCCCCGGAAGTTCTCGGATGCTTCTTCGCCCGTAACCACAGGGTATGGTTGACACCCGCTGCCCAAACCACTGCAATGCACCGCTGATTTATTCCCGCTGCTTCCTTCTTCGAGAAGATGACATGCCCGTATTTCCCTTACTTGCCGACGGCAGTACGTATGATCCCCACGAAATTCGCCCGAACGATCCTGATTCATTCAACCATTGGCTGACCCTGTTCACGCAGCAGATCGAGAACGTCTGCGAGAACGCGGTTGAATCTGAAGGTCATACCGATGATGCGAAGCAACGCGCCGCCGCCGCACGTGATGCGTTTCTCGCTTGGCTTGCGCCGTTACATGACGACCCACAGGCTCATGGTGAATTGACTTTGCTGGGTATCGATGCGAAGCGCGATGGCATTCTCGAAGAACATGGCTTCGCTGATGCATTTTCCGTGGTCAAACAGAAAGAGAACGACCTGGCACTACCCCTGTTGGCCGGCGTGTTGAAGGAACTGGACGCGCTCCCGGATGACCAGCGCCTTCTGCAGCTGGTGCGCGGTATATTCGCAGGCAACATATTTGATCTTGGCATCCAGGCCACGGTTGAGATGTTCAAAAACAACGGTGTCGATTTCCACCGCACCCGTGCATCGCTGCCCGATCGCCCCTGGTGCGTCGATTCCTTTGATGCTCTCGCCGAACGTTGGGCCGTGGGTCCACATCGCAAGGCGATGGTGTTCGTCGATAACGCCGGGGCGGATGTTACGCTCGGCATGGTTCCCCTGTGCCGCGAGATGCTCCGCCGTAGCACGCAGGTGGTCATCGCAGCCAACACCGGACCGTCGCTGAACGACATCACCCACGCGGAACTCATCGATCACATTCAGCATATCGCGCAGTTCGATCAGACGATCGCCCACGCGCTCGATACCGATCAGTTGAAACTGATCCCCTCTGGCTGCGAGTTGCCATTGATCGACCTGAGCAAGGTCAGCGATGACGTGGTGGCCGAATCCGATGGTGTGGATTTCGTGGTTCTCGAAGGCATGGGCCGCGCGCTGGAAACAAACTTCAACGCCGAGTTCACCTGCGATGCACTGAAGATCGCCATGGTCAAGGATGAACAGGTCGCCACCTGGCTGGGCGGAAAAGTTTACGATGTGATCTGCCGTTTCGATGCAGCGTCGGAGTAACCATGATGTCGCAAACCGATCTCATTCATCCCGGCGAGCGCTGGCGCGACACCGATGGTCAACCCATCCAGGCGCACGGTGGCGGTATCATCGAAGCAGACAACGCCTGGTACTGGTTCGGGGAAGATAAGTCAGCTCCCACCATCCTCAACGAACGCGGCACCGCCAAGGTTCCCTTTCAAGGCATCGCCTGTTATCGATCTACCGATCTGATCACCTGGCAGCGCATCAGTACCGCGCTGTCACCTGTGCCGGATGATCCCGACCATCCACTGCACACGAATAAGGTGGTCGAACGGCCGAAGGTATTGTTCGATCCGCATGAACAGCGCTACGTGATGTGGTGCAAGATGGGCGGGCCGAACTACGAGTACATGCACCTCGGCGTGGCGACAAGCAAGACGATCGCTGGGCCATACCAGTTCATCGAAGCCAAAGCCCCCAACGACAACCGGGCCGGTGACTTCGCCCTGTTGCGCGATCGTGATGGTACGGCTTACATCATCCACCCCACCGACAAGTTCAAAGTCATGATCGTCGCGGAACTCGATGAAACCGCCACCAGGCTCACCGGCAACCTGCATCGCTGTCTCGAAGGAGACGGCGGGTACCACGGCCACGAAGCGCCCACGCTGTTCGACTACCAGAATCGTTGGTACATGCTCACCTCGCGCGTGTCCGGCTGGAAACCCAACCCCTGCCGCGCATGTGTGGCTGATCAACTGGCCGGCCCTTGGACCGTGCTCGGTGAATTGTGCGATATTGATCAAACTGAAACCACCTTCGACAGTCAACCTGCCTGCATTTGGCCCTATGACCCGGCGCGCGGCCGCTTCATCTACATCGGTGATCGTTGGAACACCGCTGACCTCGGCGACAGCCGCTACATCTGGCTGCCCATTGTGTGGAAAGATGACATCCCCCACGTCCGCTGGCTCGACGCTTGGCACCCGGAAGATGACGCTGCGTGGGTGGTGTAGCGCTTATCGCGCGATCGAAAGATCATCCGTCGAGACGAACCGGTGCACGCCGCCGTGTGCGTCGGCGATGGCTTTCGACGTTCCCAGTGGATCGGGATAGATGAACTGAATCGTGTGGATGGGCACCGAGGTGGTATGGGTGACTTGTTTTTCTTTGGCGAATGTGGCCAGCAGATCATCCTGCGTGATCTGATACGCCCCGGAGCCGGTGATGTTGTCAGACAGCAACCAGATCGCATCCGGCTTGCGGCGCAATGCCAGTTTCAACGCGGCAACAGGATTGGATGAACCACGTGGGATGATGTGTCCACACCCGGGAAGATGCGTCTTGTCAGGCTCGGTTTTCTGTATGGTGCACGCAAGTGTAGTTGGCAAAAGGGTATAGCGTATCGGGCATGGGGTGCTAGGGGAGGGTTTGTGCGGCGTCTTGTTTACGAGATTAGCCGGCGATCACCGATCGCCGGAAGTCACCGACCCGCGACCTGTCAGGTCGCGGCTAGACAAGAATCTGGACTAGCGTGGCGCTTTGGTCCAGCTTGGCTAGTTCCACGTTCTGAGCTACGAATTCTGCGTTCGATGTTATCCCTCGATCACCTTGAGGGCGATGAGGTCTTGCACGTCGATCATGCCGATGGGTTTGGTCTGGTCGTTGGTGATGGGGATTTCGTCGAGGCGCATCTCGCGGACGAGTTGGACCGCATCGCGCACCAAGGCGGAGTCGGGCAGGTGTTTGGGGTTTGGGGTCATCACCTGGCCGATAGGTTTGACCAAGGCATCGGCGCTATCGCGGACGAGCAGTTTGGCCAGGTCGCCATCGGTGAAGATGCCGGCCAGTTGACCCGCCTGATCGACGATCAACACCGCACCGGTTCGGCGGCCGCCTCCTCCGGAAGTGATCTGGAGCACTTGCTGGATGGTCTGGTCCGGGGTGAGCAGTGGCAGGTTTTCACCCACCTTGAGTCGCATCACGTCGATCAACGGCATGAGCTGGCGACCAAGGTTTCCACCAGGATGTGAACGGTGGTAATCATCGGCCGTGAAGTGGCGACGTTCACTGACCGCCAGGGCCAGGGCGTCCCCCAGGGCGAGTTGGGCAGTAGTTGATGCGGTGGGTGCGAGGTTGTGCGTGCACGCTTCGGTGATGTTACCGATCGAAAGATGGCAATCACTGATGCGGGCGAGGTGACTTTCGCGGTTGCCTGTCATGCTGATGACGGTGATATTGTCCTGTCGCACCACGGCGGCAAGCGCGAGTACTTCTTCGGTCGAGCCGCCATGACTGAGTAACAACATCACATCGTTGCGTTGCACGCGGCCGACGTCGCCATGCATCGCTTCGGTGGGGTGCATGAAATGGCTGGGCGTGCCGAGGCTGCTGAAGGTGGCGCTGATCTTCTGCCCGACGAGGCCGCTCTTGCCGATGCCGCTGACGATGACGGAGCCTTGGGTGTTGGCAATGAGTTCAACCGCACGATCGAAATGATCGTCCAGTTCATCGATGAGCTGGCGCACGGCGTCGGCTTCGGTTTGCAGAATGCGGGCGGCAGCATCACGAGCGGCGGAGGATGAAGTAGTCATACCAAGGCAATTATACCTTGGCCGGAGTGAACATGTGAACGATAGGGCAAGGGGTCAATCCGACGCGGCAGCGAGATCGCAATCGCCCACCACGCAGTTGCCACCTTGGGCAACGGCCTGGGCCAGCATGCTCATGCCACGTTCGATCACGTCAGCAGCTTTATCGTTGGCGGTCATGGCGGTATAAGCGGTAGCGATCGATACGCGCACTTTTTCCGGGCCAAGGTTCACCGGGGTGTGTTCGATGAGGACACGCATCTGTTCGGCGACGTTGGCCATGCGTTTGTGTGCATCGTGATGGAGCAGCGCGATGAACGTGCATTCCTCCCAGCGGCCAACCACTTCGCCCTCGCGGCAACAGGTCTGGATGGTGCGCCCCAACGTGCGCAGAATATGGTCGCCCGTGGCGCGACGGTCGGCGCTGGGAATGCTGTTGAAGTTGTCAACTTCTATGAATATGGCGGCAGCAACATCACCATCGAGCACGATGTCGGTCAAACGACCTTCGATGGAGCGCAGCAGACAGGCGTTGTTGGCCAGGCGGGTGATGGGATCGACGCTTGCTGCGTGTCCGGGCAAGATCGGCATGCCACCGGCGGGTTCCATGGGGCGATCGGTGATGATGCACATCGCGCCGACAATCGCACTGCTTTCATCACGCAAAGGTGCAGCATGGAGATTGACCGCCACACGATGCCCCGCACGATGCTGCATGAAAACGCGTTCACGACGGGCGACGCCTTCGGCCATGGTGCTGCGCACCGGACAGTGATCACCACAGCACGGGGTGCCGTGGCAATCAATGTGCGGCGGAAACGCCTGCTGGCACCATTCGCCAACGACCTGCTCGACGGTGTATCCGCTCAGAGCCTCGACGGCAACGTTCCAGTAAGCGATGCGGCAATCACGGTCGACCACGTAAACACCATCAGGCAGGTGATCGAGCAACTGATGCGTGATGCCATGCGACAAGATGTCGGACAAACTGTCCATACTACTTATCCCCGGAAGCCCCACGTCGACGTGTGTTGCCGACACAGAATAAATCGGCCATCGCGTTCGGGAAGTTGAATAGTTGTATGAGTATTAACCCTCTGCTTGTGGGGCAGTGTCAGTTCAGTGGCACGCTTTACCAAACGATCAGCGCGGATTTGTACGGGTTAACCAAAACGTGCGGGATCGAATGTGCGTTGCAACTCGGGCGTGATACGGCGGGGGCGACCGGTTTGGATATCAACCAGCGCCCACATGTTGACCGCGCGGGCGATGATGGCGTTATCTGCGGGGCGGGTGATGATGTGGCGGCGCTCAGCGGATGCTTTACCCAGGGCGCTGGGCCAGGTGTGAATCAGCAGTTCGTCCCCGAGTTTGGCCGAGGCGATGTAATCGACTTCATGCCGCCGCACCACGAACCACGCCCCGTGCTCGTGATACGCCGCCTCATCCCAGCCCAGCGCCCTTGAATGTGCCCAGGCCGCGCGGCTGATCCAGCGCACGACCTCAACATTCGATGCGTGGCCCTGCAGATCGATGGCGGTGTCATCGACGGTGAGCGGGAGGACGAAGGCGTTGGAGGGAATGGGGGTCGGCATGGAAACGTCACGTTGGGAAAGGCATTAAGGCATTGAGGCACGTAGCCACGAAGAAGAGCCAGGCTTTCGAGGACAACCAAAAGGCTTCAGCACAACAGTACTCAGCGCACTTGAGGAAACACCCACCCACCTCAACCGCCTATGTGCCTTCGTGTCTCAATGCCTCGTTGCCTTCCGCCTCACCCATTCGATTGCGCAAACTCGTTCATGAAGTCGGCCAGCGCCTGCGCACCTTCCAGCGGCATGGCGTTGTAGATCGACGCCCGGCAACCGCCCACACTGCGATGGCCCTTCAAACCGTCGAGGCCCGCGGCTGTTGCTTCCTTGATGAGCTTGGCTTCCAGTTCTTCGGTGGCACAACGCCAGACCACGTTCATCGGACTGGCGACCGCGCGATCGACAGGGCAGCGGTAGAACTCGCTGTGGCGATCGACCATGTCGTAGAGAATCTGACTGCGACGGGCGGCCATCTCCTGCGCCCACTCAAGGCCGCCCTTGCCCTTGAGCCATTCGAGCACGAGTTTGATCATCCAAATCTGAAACACCGGCGGCGTGTTGAGCATGCTGTTGCCGTCCACGTGCTTCTTGTAGTTCATGTACAGCGGCAGGTCGTCCGAGCATTGCTGCAGCACATCATCACGGATGATCACCAGCGCCACGCCGGCCGGGCCGAGGTTCTTCTGGGCGCCAGCGTAGATAATGCCGAATTTCTCCATGGGAATCGGGCGGCTGAAGATGTCGCTGCTCATATCACAGACCAACGGTGCTTTGACATCCGGGAAACGCTTCCACTGGATGCCGCCGATAGTTTCGTTGCTGGTCAGATGCAGGTACTGCGCGTCCGGGGTGACGTTCAGGTTTCCGGGGGCGGGATCAGGCAGTGTCATGTAACTGGATTCTTTGCCGTCCCAGATGACGTTGACATCGCCGAACGCTTTACCATCGGCAATCGCCTTCTTCGCCCACGCACCAGAATGGATGTAATCCGCGCTCTTGCCGCCGGCGAGCAGGTTGGCCGGCACCATACCGAACTGCATGGTTGCCCCGCCGCCGAGGAACAGCACATGATGCGACTCGGGTACGTTCAGGATTTCCCGCACCAGGTCGAGGGCGGCACAGTGCACACCATCGACCATCTTGGAACGGTGCGACATTTCGATGAGGCTCATGCCGGTGTTGCCGTAATCGACGATCTGATCGCTGACCTGTTCGAGCACTTCCACAGGCAGCGTGCAGGGACCAGCCGAGAAATTGTAGATGCGAGCCATGCGTCCGCTTCCTTGCCAGTTAGGAGGGTTCGTTGGCCCCCATGATAGCAAGGTCGTAAGTGTTCGTTAATTGCATGGCGGACAGCAAGGCATGCACGATAGATTCGCGTTCACTTGTACAGCTCGTTCCGCTTGTTCAAGGCTTCAGCCAACTTGTTGAACAATGTCACCACCTGACGATGCTGACGAGGAGTGGTATTGATGACCAGCAGGCCATTGATTTCTTCCATTGAACTACTCAAACCACCTCCCGTTCGCCAACCATCCGGATCAACGCTGTTCCGAATGATATCCATCAGGCGAAGGTACAATTCGCTCATGGGAATTTTATCGAAACCATCATCGTCTCCACACATGAGAATTTGCCCATCGTCGTGTGCGGGTTCATATATGTCGTCCGTCTCATCATGGTAATTCGGAACGATGTTCAGGCTATGTGCGTAGAAGGGCCAAATGTCGTAGACGCGAATCTCTGTCTCATAAGCCAGATGTTCTGCTGTCGTAACAATCACCTGTGACTCGTGGTTTTTGTATGCCAACCTCACCTCTTCACCACCCGCAGCGCGCAAAACGTCCTGAAGCGCCATCTCAGCCGTCACTTGGCCGGATGCGATGGCAAAGCGGTCCTCACGATTGATATCCACAGCCTTCAACGTGTGCCAGCGGACGTCAATCCGAAGACCCGTTGCCTTTGAAATGAAACTGATGTACTCGGCCAGCGAGTGTTCCTTGCCATCGAGCTTCACCAACGTTCTGAGGAGTTTCTCCCTGACCGCCGCGTCTTCGGGTTTTTCGGTGTAAGCGTACTTCAGCAACGGCAACGGCTTTGCCGTGACGGCTTCCTGCTCTACATCCGGCTGACCGGTTTGCTTGCCGCAATGAACACACTGACAACCCACTGCAGCCAGGGAAAGGATGCAGGCCCAAACCACCGCGTTCAGTTTGTTATGCATGAGAAGCCTCAGGTGTTGTGTGTTGCGTCCCACCAGGTTTGACGCACCGCGCTGCCATCGGTTCATTCGTCTTTCGGAGCGATTTCCCGCAAATAATCCCATGAGTAAATCCCCGCGGAGTGGTCGTCGGAGAAGTGGATGCGAATCGCGTAGTTGCCCACGAGTTCGGCGCCGGTGGCGGTGAGGGGACCGGATGAATCGCCCGAACCGGCGGGGAGGACGAACAGCGGGTCTTGTGCCATCTTGCGGCGAAGTTCACGCTGGTCGGCGGCGGGACTCATTTTCCGCAGGTAATCAATCGGAAAGAATGTGGTGGTGCCGTCGGCCCACTCGATATGTAAACCTTCGGTCTTCTTCAGGTCGAGATGTTTGGGTTTGGTGGCGCTCATGGTGATCACGAAGCATTGTATTCTGCGAGTTCCCTCTCCCTTCAAGGGAGAGGGTTAGGGTGAGGGTCTCACTTGCGGATTACCCAGGCACCAACCCCCTCACCCAGCCTCTGCCCCACTCGGGAGAGAGGGGCAGAGACTCAGAACGCGTGTGAGAAGCCGATCTGAACGAGCCGCGACTGTGAAGGAGCGGTCGTGGGACCACAGGAACGCCGCACTCGCCCAGGCTTTGAGCCGACCGCTTACTCACGTGCGCGGCTCGTTAAGGCTTCTCATACGCGTTCTCAGACCTCAAATCCCAAACCGTTCGGCCAAACGTCCTGGGGTTCGTAGCCAATCACATCCCGTGCGGGTTGCATATCGACGGTGGGCTGACGTAGCGGCTTTGATACAGCGTACACGCAGGCATATTCACCGGGCGCAGGCTGCGCTGCTTCCACGGCTAACGTGTAGAACCGGCACGTATCATCCCAACTGAGGAACACATCCTCATTGTTGCTTCGTACGATGTGTTCCGCTTCTTTTTGGTTCCGCACGAACCAGCAGATACGCACCGCCAACACACTCATCTGGTGGCACCGCGCGTACATTTCGCCCATTGCTTCAGCCCACACCTTGGTCAGTGCATAGTGATTGCCGGGCACGGCTTCATCCGCACCGCGCACGCCTTCACGCTTACGTCCTTTACCACTGACGGTTTGGATGGTGCTGGCGAGAATCACGCGTTTCACGTCGGTTTGCACGGCTGCTTCCATCACGTTGTACAAACCGATCACATTCGGTTGCAGTAACACCTCAAGAAAGTCAGCCGGGTTGGGATACGCGCCGAGATGCACGATGGTGTCCACACCATCACATGCTGCCTGCACCACATCGCGATCGGTCAGGTCACCACAGTGCATCTCGCTCATGCCGTCAACGCTGCGACGACTGAACCCGCGCACGAAGTGGCCGCGTTCGACCAGCGCGGGGCCAATCACTTTGCCCATCGCGCCGGAGGCGCCGGTTAACAACACGCGATGCTTATTCACAGACGAATCATTCACCGGGGAAACCTTCCGTTTGGAGACGTTTGCCCACTGCACGCAATGTAGCGATGGCTTCATCCGGGAACGAACCATCAGGTAACGGGCCGACGTTCATGAGCAGGTTGCAGTTGTTCTCCCGCGCATCGCGGAGTTTCTCCCACAGTTCATCCGCAGTGCAGTAAGGGTGGCCGGCGGTGTATCCCCAACCGCCGCCGGCGGTGGTGCAGATCTCACCGGGCGTTTCGCCGATCGGATCACCAAACCGATTGTACGCTTTGTGTTCCGGGGCGTAGAAGTCTTCCGTACCGAGATAACCTTGCTTGTAAGACACTAACGCATGCGGCACAAGATCGTGAATGTGGTCGTACAACTGTTGGCACTTGAACGCATCGCCATCGGTGCGCGGGTCGAAGCCTTCAATCACGTTGCCCTGTTCATCTTTCGGTTCCAGCGGCACCATGATGCCGTCCAGCCAGATCGCCGCGACCGGATGATAGTTGTTCAACAGTTCGGTGATCTGCTCGGTCATGTAATCCAGGTAGATATCAAGGTCGTGCCCTGCGCCGGTGGCGTAAGTGGGTTCGAAGGTATCGTACTCCGGTCGTGCTTTACCTCCCCATTGATCATTGTTGGGCGCGTGCGGGTGTTTCCAGTCGCGGCCGTGACTGTAGTACAAACACAAACCGAGCGACTTACTGTTGCACGCGTCGGCCAGTTCGTCTACCAGGTCGCGATGACATGGCGTGTTCATCACATTGAATGTGGTCGTGTGCGTATCCCACAGGCAGAACGAATCATGATGCCGCGTCGTGAGGTTCACATACTTCATGCCGCATTCACAGGCGAAGTCGGTGATCCAATCGACATCGAAGTGATCGGCCTCGAAGTAATGCGCCAATTGCGCGTAATCCGCGGGACGAATCTTCTCACGCAGTTGCAGCCATTCGTGACGCCCGACCAGGCTGTACAAGCCGTAGTGGATGAACAAGCCATACTTCGCATCTCGGAACCAGGCGAGGGCGGCTTCACGCGGGTTGGTGGCGTACAGGTCGGCGTAATCGGCAAGGTAACTGGGCACATCAGGCATGACGTTTCTCGCTGGGGCGGTTAAGCTGCGTATATCGACGCCACTAAAGCCGGTTTTCCCGGCAATATCAACCCCGACAGGACCATTGCATGACACATTTTGCCGATCGTTTGCTCGAAGCCGCCGCACAGAAGGGTGCAGCTGTCTGCGTGGGCATTGATCCAATTTACAGCCGTTTGCCCGCTGCGATTACCTCGCAATCGCACTTTAATGATCCCGATGATGATGAATCCGCCGCCGATGCATTATTCGAGTTCGGCCGTGGCGTATTGCGTGCGGTTGAGCCTCATGTTCCCGTGGTCAAGTTTCAGTCCGCCTGTTACGAACGCTACCACGCGCCTGGCGTGCAATGCCTGCATGGTCTGATCGATGAAGCCCGCGCGATGGGTTTGCTGGTCATCCTTGATGCCAAACGTGGTGACATTGGCAGTTCGAGTGAGCACTACGCTGCAGGCAATCTTGCTGACACCGAAGATGCACTCGGCCCGGATGCCCTCACCGTGAACAGCTACCTCGGTGCCGATGGCCTGCAGCCGTTCATCGATCTTGCTGCCACGCAGGGCAAAGGTTTGTTCACCCTCGTTCGCACCAGTAACCCCGGCGGTGATGCGCTGCAA
>JANQFT010000597.1 GCA_028277685.1 Phycisphaeraceae bacterium | reverse complement strand
GCATCTGCGAATTCGATGGTTGGCTCTGCCACCACAAAGTGCGTTTGCACCGGCTCGACATCCAACTGATCCACTGCGACCGAAACGGTGTATGCCCCTTCTTCATCGGGCACATAGCGGCACTGGTAGACCCCCTCCTGCGAGAGAATCCAGTCCATCTGCACATCGCGAGTATTGCCGAGCGGATCGGTGACGGTCGCCGTGACCTGGGCATCGTTGATCGGCTTGAGATCCTGGCCAAGCACATCGGCCTGCACGATGACCGCATCACCGCGGGCGTAAGTTTCGGCATCGGTGCGAGCGGTGAGATGATCCTTTGCGCCCATCACCAACCAACGCACCATCTGTTTCCAGAACCGTTCGTGGAATTCATTCACCGCAGGCATCGATACCTGCCAATACCATGAACCGCCACTGGTGAACGCCGCCACGCGACCAGCCCCATAGTTGTGTACCGCCAATACCGGGGCGCGGGTGTTTTCCTGTTCGACCAACACCGAAGCACCAAGCTTCACCCCCGACACCGGTGTGATACCGATCAACGGTGGCATGGTGTTCCACAGACGCTGGTTGATCTGCGGATCGGTTTCCAGGCGCATCACCGGATGGGTCATGCCCTTGGGATTCAGCACGGCGCTGTATTGGGCATCGGAGTAAACGCCATCGCGTTGGCCGATGCGCGTGGGTAACGTTTTGCCGACGGGCGTGCCGGCATAACCGCCAAGGCCGAATGAGTTCACGCCGCCGAGCATCACCAGCCCTCCACCACGCACGCGCACAAAGCGTTCGAGCAGATCGAGTTGCTGCGAAGAGAAGAAAGACGCTTCGATATCACCAAGAATCACCGCCTGGAACTTGCCGAGTTGTTCCATGGTAGTGGGGAAGCCGGCTGCTAAGTAACGCTCTGCTTCATTCGCACCCTGTACGTGGAAACGGTGGACAGGCTCGGACGCCAACCGCAACATACCAACCACACGGAAATTCTGATCGCGGAACATCGCGCGGCGGATGAAGCGGTACTCCATACGGGGGCTGCCTTCGATGTACAGCACGGGCAGGCGGTCGTCGCGGATGTCGATGGTGAACTGGCGGGTGTTGTTTTCGATGATGCGCTCGCCCTCGGCCACGGGAATTTCCACGGTGTAGGTGGCTGCGCCTTCATGGTCCGGGGTGAAGCCAACACGCAAACGGGTCAGGTCGTTTCCTTCTTCGGGCTGCACACGCTCGGTCAGCAGGATGGTGTCATCACGCTTGATCTGCACGTCGAACGGCTGATCGAGATCGGTATGACGCACACTGATAAACAGTTCGACTTCCGTGTTGCGACGTATCTTCTGCGGTGCAACCACGCGCACGACTTCATAATCACTGGGCGGCGGATCACTACCTACGCCCACGATGTGCAACGGCACGCCTCGGCCAGCCAGCAGGCGACCGGCATCCAGCGCACTGCCACCGGTGTTGCGACAACCATCGGTAATCATCACCACCGAAGCCAGCGGCAATGCCCGCAGTTCAGCTTCCATGTCGCGCACGGTGCGGAAGAGGTTGGTGTACCGACCTGCGGCCGTGAATTGCTCACGTGGGCCGATGCGCCGGGCAGTCTGATCGAACCCATACACGACGGGCGTACCTGCCTGATTGAGTGAGGCAAGGAGTTTCTGATCGCCCTCTTTGCCCAGTACCTGCATGGCGGCCTGCATCCGGGTGATGCCGGCGTCAATGCCTGCCGCATCATCGATGCTCATCGAGCGGGAATCATCGACCAGGACCGCGGTGAAGACGGTGGTATCTTCAGGGTCAAGCGAGCGCATGGCCGGCATGCCCAGCATCAACAGCAGCACAGCCACGAGAGCGATGCGCAGCCCGAGAATCCAACGCAGTTTCTTACCGGCCACACGTTCACGTGCCGAACGGTAGAGCCACCACATCACCGCGATGCCGATCACGAACAAAATCAGCCGCACCTCACCCGGCAAGCGCGAGAGAAACACAAACTCGCCTGTGCGGTAAGTATCGACCGGATATTTAAGCAACCACGTAAGCATGCGTGCGGAGTTCCTGGTGACTACCTGCTGTTCTCATTCGATAGTGTTTCAAAATACTGGTTCACCAACTCGCGATACTGTGGAGGGCAGCCTTCACGTTGGGCACTGAACAGACGCTTGGCTTCCTGATGCCGTTCGTAGGCTGCATCCAGTTCCGCGGCGACGACCTTGGCTGCCTTGAGCATTTCGAATGCTTTGCCGGCATCCGTTTCGACCACCTGCGGAAGCTTGGTCAGGTCGCCTGCTTTCTCTTTCAGTTCCTGCATTTTCTTCTGATCAACGAACTGACGCTGCTTCACATGACGTTCAAGGCGATCGAGCAGGTGGGCTGCCTCCTTGGCATTTTCCTGCCGTTCGGCCTTGCTCGGCTCGGGTTTGGGTTCAGGCTTCTGGTCGGCCTTCTTTGCCGCTTCGGGGTTGGCCTTGGCGATGGCTTCGGTGAGCTGCTTTGCTTCGCGGCGGGCGCGTTCGAGTTCCGCCTCGTAATCGCTGGCCAATGAATCGGAAGCAGCCTGAATGTTCTTAACCACTTTCTCAACCGCTTCGACGGTTGCGTCCTGCTGTTGCTTCGCGGCAGTGGCGTCCTGCTTCGCCAGTTCCACGGCGGCGTTGGTCAACTTGCGATCAATGCGGCCGCGTCGAATGTTGCGTTGGGCATCGGTGATGTGCTTGCCGGTTTCGCGTTTGACGCGTCCCTGCTTCACCGCATCATCAAGTTTCGCCACCGCATTCTGAAGTTTGGCCAGGTCCACCTTTAGTTGGGCCTGATCTTTGGCGAGTTTTTTGAAGTCGCGATCACGCGCGGCATCATCGCGTTTGTCGGGTTTATCCAGTTTGGCGGTTTGTTGCTGAAGCTTCTTCTGCTGATCGCGCAGGTTGCGGGCCTTGCGTTCGGCATCGGCAAGGGCTTTGTCCAGTTCTTCCCGAGCCATGCGA
Organism: Phycisphaeraceae bacterium; assembly: GCA_028277685.1. Taxonomy (GTDB): domain Bacteria; phylum Planctomycetota; class Phycisphaerae; order Phycisphaerales; family Zrk34; genus JANQFT01. Next base: position 8,557 of record JANQFT010000597.1, on the reverse strand, counting down.
TCAAGGGCCTTGGCCACCTGATCCATCTGCTTGTGCGCCTTGTCGGCCTGGTCGGCGGCCTTCTCCATGCGACCCTGCTGCATGTTCTTCGCAGCCTGACGCATTTTCTCCGCAGCTTCGGCGGCATCGCGAGCAGCCTTATCGAGTTGCTCGTTCTTGTCCGCCATGTCCTTCAGTTTCTGGGCGATCTGCTTGGTCTTGTCGGCGGCTTTATCCTGATCCTTAGCCAGTTCCTTCTGATCCTTCGCGTTGTCCGGCTGTTTCTGAAGGTCTTTGGCTTTCTCGGCGATCTTCTTCTGATCTTCCGCAGCTTTCTTGGCGTCTTCGGCGGCCTTTTTCACATCCGGCGGCGTGACTGAATCATCCTGCGGCTGCGGCTGAACCTGCGGATCGTCGGGCAGCTGCGCTTCCAGTTGAGCCAGGGCTTCGGTTTCCTCGCGAAACTCGCTGGTTTGTTGCTGGGGCGATGCAGCATGCTGCATCAGTTCTTCAATGCTGTCGGTTAAGCCGAGCGCCAGCATCTGTGTAAGCAACGATTGCAGGATATCGACTGATTTCTGAGAGTCGTGTTGCGCGAGCGCTTTGTAGGCGTCGGCGAACATGCCCTGGAATTTTTCGTAGATCGGCACCAACGCAGCGGGGGTATGTTCTTCAATCAGGAAGACCGGCCACACTTCACCCGTGGGCGCAATGAACGCCGACTGCGCCAGTTCCTCAGTCTGGCGAATGAAATCTTCTTCGGGCAGAATGCTTTTCTGCTGATGTAGCATCCACACCGCCTGGAAGACAGCAGGCACTTCAGGAGGTTTCTCACCCATGTGAACCATCGCGGGTGACCAGTCTTCCGTGGCCCACACTTCGTACAACTTCACCCCGGCAATCTGAGCCTGGCTGATGGCCATCTGACCTTTGCGGTCACGCACGCGAACGAAGTATGTGAACACATCGCCAAAGCTGACGACCGGGTCGAGTTGCTCCAACTGCCACACACCCTCTGCGATCGGCCGACCTGTTTCACCCGTTTTCACCGTCAGCGGAATGACATGTTCAGGTAGTTTGGTGCCAGGTTCGAACGCGCCGCGTTGGTACACCAGTTCCACGGCGGCAATGCCGTAGTCATCATTCACATCGGCAACGAAAGTGATCTCACCCAGCGGTGTGAGTGGGATCGCGGCAGTCGGCCGCATAAGTTCCAGGGTAGGCGGTTGATCCTGCAGGGCAGACACAAACGCCGGGGCGGCACTTTCAACGACTTGCCCGCCTACATCCTCAATACGGTAACGGAACGTGCGGTTTTCGTTCACCACGAAACTGACAGTCGCGTCCTGTTGGTCATCACCGGCGATAATCATGGCGACCTCTTCGCCGTCATCCCAGGTGATCTTGCCTGAAGCAAGCGGACGATTGGTGGCAATCTGCAGGGTAACGGTCGAACCAATGACGGTGGCAACATCCCCGTTGGGTGTGTACTCAATGTTGTCCGGGAGTTGGAGGTATTCGGGATAGGTAGTGACGAGCTTCATCGACTCGACCGTCAGCGGATCGAACACGGTGATGCGGCCGCGCACCGATTCATAGTTCTCTGCACTGACATAGAACTCGATAGGTTCATTGATGTCAGGCAGGGTCATGCCGTAGCCGTACAGTTTTTCGATACGATCCATGGCCAGTGCGTGCCACGGCATGTCGTCTTCCGCCTCATCCGCATCGATCAGCAGCGGGCGAAAGTGGAAGCGTACCGGACCAGCGGGATCGCGTGTCAGTGTCGCTTCCAGATCGAAAGAAGTACCGCGCAGCAGATCTGCCTCGGTGCGATCGAGAGTGATGATGATCGGCGGTGCGGCGGGCGGCTGCGTGGGGTCAATACCGGCGACGACTTCAGGCTGCCAAGGGGTGAGGACACGTTTGGCATGGTGTGAGACAACATCGGGAAAAGCCGCGGCCACCAGGCCGTAGGTACCGAACACCAGCGCCAGAAGCATGCCATACTTGCGGAGGCGACTGAAATCGATGGCGGCGCGAAGATCAAACTGTCGCGCCCGCCCTTCCGCTTCGCGGATGATGGCTTCAATGATGCTTTGATGTCTGGCATCCAGATGCGCGGTGGGACCAAACTCGGCTGCGGCAATCAGGGCGCCTTCAAAGTTTGGATTGCGTTCTTCCACGTACAGGGCAATCTGCCGATCGGAAATGTGCTTGACGATCGGCCTGAGTACATGACGAAAGAGCAGGTAACCCACCATCGAAAGAGCGGCAAGAAGAATCACCCCACGGCCAATCGCGCCGGGGCTGAACAGGATATCGATGACCAATGCGATGGTGAGCAGTCCCGCCGCTTCCAACACCATGATGGTAAGACCAGACAACGTCGCCGCGCGTTTCCATGCGCCGCGAACGCGATCCAGTTGTGCTGCTACAGTCTGGTAGTCAGTCATGGTAGTGCCTTCGGCGTTAATGTCTCACCGTACGATTGCCCAACAGCAGCTCTCCGGCCAGCAATACCAGCAGTGCGCCCAGCACGTACAACCACAGGCCCTGATCATCCAATGCCCTGCCGGCAAAGCCAGCGGTGACCACTTCGCGCTGACCCGGTTGAGTGGGTTGTTCAAGTGCAGCGATGATTTCTTCGGCGTCCACGGCATCTGATTGCGATTCTTCGAACGGTTGGTTCACCGCGAAAACGAAAGGCTCCGCGTTCTCGCCGGTCATCTGGTAGAAACCCGGGGCCTGGGCCACCGAACGCGCCGATGCCAGTTCGACATCATCCGGGCCAACAATGGTGCCATCGACTTCAAGAGGAAGCGTATCGCCAACCAGGTAAGCGGTTTGTTTTTCCGTGCGCACCGCGAGGCGGCGAATGCACTGGTGCAGCAGCGGCAGGTAGATCGCACGTTCAGGTAGATTGTTCCAATTGGGATGCGCGGGAGTCAGCCAGATCATACTGATGCCACTATCGATGGCACGCTCAAGAATCGCAGGTCGACCATCATCGAAACGCGCCAACACGTTGCTGAGTTGAGAGTCAGATACTTCCCAGTATCGCCGTACTTGAACACTGGAAAAGTCACCGTGGTGCGGACGCAGAAACAGTTCGAATACTGGATGGGTGTAGTCGATCTGCGTTAAGCCAGCCGCGTTCTGACGAATAGGCTGATTGATCACCCGACGTAGTTTGCACGGCGTGATACCCGCAAAAGTTCGAGCGAAGGTGTCAGCATCGGTGCGATCGGCCGGCATCAACAGCAAGCCACCACCGCGTGAGAGTAAGCGTTTGATCGCACTGACCACGTCGGCAGATAGCGATGACACATCAGCCACCACCACGACGGATGCAGCGTCAATTTGTGCGGCGGTCGCCTGGGATGCGATCACAGGCTTCACCACAAACGGCGAACGATCACTTGGCGCCAACGCGGCAGCAGCGAAAAAGCCCACGGGGTTCGATCGCCCCTGTGCCGCGTTACCCAGTACCACGATGGGAATTCGCGGAATCACCCGGGCGTTGAAGTAGTAGGCATTGTCATGCTGCACCGCGTCATCTGCGGCGATGCGCACCACGCCACGGTTATCGCCGGCTTTGGTGAACACGTGGGTGAAGCGAACGGTGGCCGTTTTGCCTGCGGGCAGTTGTACGCGTTGGGTACCGATTTGCTCGCCGGATACTTCGCAGGTTACTTCAACGTTCTGCTGGTCCTGCTCGGTATCGTTTGCGATGCGGGCAGTGATGTAACGCGGCTGACGATCCAGGATGATGCTCTGCGGTGCCTGCGCTTCCACGATGGCCAGGTTGTCCGGCGCACGATCGGGTTTCACATCGCGCACGATCAGTTCTGCGCCTGGTGGCAATCGCCAGGTACCGTTGAACCGCTGCCAGCCGGTGCGTTGGAAGTCACTGATCAGCACCACACGCTGGGCCAGTGCATCAGAAGCGGCCAAAAGCTGACGCGCTTTTTCAACGGCTGCAGCGATATCTGTACCACCATGCCCGACACGAATGTCACCTGCGACCGTGCGTAATTTGGCCTGGTCGCCGGTAAGTGGCTGAAGAATGCGCGGGGTTGCATCGAATGTGATGACCGCTGCCTGCGCTCCGCCACGCAAGTCGTCGATCACATCAAGATAGGCCATCTGCAAACCTTCGGTATCGACAGACCGAGTCATCGAGGCGGAGGTATCAATCACGATGACGGTGGCGGATTCCGGGCCAGTTGTGCCGCCATCTGTGCTGAACAACGGACGGGCGAAGATGAACGCCAACAGCAGACACGCCAGCACACGCAGAGCGATCAGCACCATCTCGGCAAAGCGTTTGCGTCGCAGCACCGTGCGCGATGACTGAGCGAAAAACCGTAACGAGCTGAACGCCACTTTGCGTACACGATCGCGCGTCAGCAGATGAATCACGATCGGCAACGCGCCGGCACCCAGGGCAATCAGAAAATATGGATTGACGAAATTCATCAAGCCATGCGGCTCCTGCGATGGAGATACTCACTCAGCGCCAGTTCCAACGGCATCGACGTATCAAACAACCGATAGTCAGCCCGTATGGCGGCACACCCCTTCTCACAGGATGTGAGAAAACGCTTGAGTTCCTTCATGTATGTGGACCGCATGCCCTCCGGGGAAACCAGCATCGCTTCGCCCGTTTCCACATCCGTAAACTCAGTCATGTTCTTGAACGTGAAGTGCAGTTCCGCCGGGTCCATCACCTGGAACACGATCACATCGTGCCCCAGGAAACGGAAATGCTGTAGCGCACTGAGCAGGCTTTCGGGATCATCGAGCAGATCGGAAATCAGAATGATCAGACCGCGACGTTTGAGGCCTTCTGCGATTTCGTTCAGTGGATCAGCGATGTTGGTTTCACCGCCGGGTTCGCACTTTTCCAGTTCGCTCATGATGTGCTGCACATGCACCTGACGCAGGCGCGGCGGTAGCATGGTGCGCACCTTGGTATCGAAGATCGCCAGGCCGGTGGCATCGCGCTGACCGATCATGAAGTAAGACAGACACGCCGCCATGCAGCAGGCGTACTCGAGTTTACTGACCGGTTGATCTTCTGACTTGTAACCCATCGAAGCCGAGGCATCGACGAAGATCTGGCAGGTGAGGTTGGTTTCTTCCTCGAACTGCTTGATGTAGTGGCGATCGGTTTTGGCGTAGACCTTCCAGTCGATGTGCTTCACATCATCGCCGGGCGAGTACTGGCGGTATTCGGCAAACTCCACACTGAACCCACGAAACGGACTGCGATGCAGGCCAAGCAGAAAACCCTCGACCACCGTCTTGGCCAACATCTGCATGTTGGACATCCGGGCGAGGACGTTGAAGTCGAGATATTTATTGCTGGCCATCTATCTAGCTGTTATCCAACAAGTGAATCACGAAGCACACAAAGGCACGAAGGTCACGAAGGGATGCTGGTCGCTGGTTATTGCACGGAATCAAACACAATGAATCTTCTTCGTGTTCTTTGTGCCTTTGTGTGCTTCGTGATTAATTGCATCAATTCAACCCACTGCTAGGGGTGGGGGCGGAATCAAGTAGTTTTTCAACGATGGTTTCACTCTTCACGCCGCGCGATTCGGCGTGGAAGTTGGTGATGATGCGGTGACGCATGACCGGCATGGCCACGGATTGCACATCCTGAATGCTCACGTGGGGCCGACCATTCAGCGCCGCCCGCGCTTTCGCGCCCAACACCAGGTAATGCGATGCACGGAGCGATGCGCCGTAACTGACAAACTCCTTCACGAAGTCCGCCGCATCGGGATGCTCGGGTCGACTGCGTGAAGCCAGTTCCACCGCGTAACGCAGAATCGGTTCGGCGATCGGCATCTCACGGATCATCCACTGGTACTGCAGCAGTTCCTTGCCATCCATGCAGACTTCCAGGTCATCGATTGCGCCCCCAGTGGTTTGGTTAACCACCTCGACTTCTTCCTTCCGGGGGAGGTAGTCGATGAACAGGCTGAACATGAAGCGGTCCTGCTGCACTTCGGGAAGCGGATAGGTACCTTCCTGCTCGATGGGGTTCTGCGTGGCCAGCACGAAGAACGGCTCTTCCAGCGGATACGATTCGCCACTGACGGTCACCTGGTGTTCCTGCATCGCTTCAAGCAGCGCGGCCTGTGTTTTGGGCGGTGTGCGGTTGATCTCATCCGCCAGCAGAATGTTGGTGAAGATGGGACCGGGGCGGAACGTGAGGTTACGTTTTCCGGTCGCGCGGTCTTCTTCCAGTACTTCGGTGCCGGTGATGTCGGCGGGCATCAGGTCCGGGGTGAACTGCACGCGGCGAAATTTCAGATCGAGCGCGCGCCCCAGGCTGGAGATCAACAACGTCTTCGCCAGACCAGGCACACTGGTCAACAGACAATTGCCGCCGGCGAAGAAGGACGTGACCACATCTTCGACGATCTGCTCCTGCCCGACAATGACCTTGCGCACCTCGGACAGCAGTTTTCGTTTGCCTTCGCCAAGTCGGGCGATGGCCTGTTCATCAAGCGTGACGGTTTGCTCTGCCATGGCAGGTTCCTTATCTGTCTCCCTCTCCCTTCAAGGGAGAGGGTTGGGGTGAGGGTCTGAGCGTCGGCGTTACCCAACGTCCTACCCCCTCACCCGGCCTCTCCCCCACATGGGGGAGAGGGGTAATCACACACCAACCGCGGTCGGTTCCAGTGTCGCTTCGATCAAACGGTCGATCACATCTTCAATGGTGATGTGATCCACTTCCGCTTTGAAGCTCAAACCCAAACGGTGACGCAACACCGGGCGAAGCACCGCCCGCACATCGTCCAGGTTCACGGTATCGCGTGCATCCTGTGCGGCGACAGACTTGGCACTGAGCGCGATGTTCTGGCTTGCCCGAAGCCCCGCGCCCCACATGATGTATTCCTTCACCCAGTCGGCCGCGTTGTCTTCGGTGGGTCGACTGTTGGCCACCAGGTTCACAATGTAATCGCCAAGCGAATGGGGCAGCCTCACAGTGCGTACAGTCTGCACGAAATTGATCAGGTCTTCCCCGCCAATTACTTTCTGCAACGTTGCCTTGTCCGACCCGGTGCTGGTGCGCACGACGGCCATTTCGTCATCCACATTCAACGCGCCCATCAAGATGCTGAACATGAAGCGATCCTGCTGCGCTTCGGGCAGCGGGTAAGTGCCTTCCTGATCGATCGAGACCTGCGTGGCCAACACGTAGAACGGTTTGGGCAGCGGATTGGTTTTGCCACCGAGCGTGACCTGCTTCTCCTGCATCACTTCCAGCAGAGCCGCTTGTGTTTTCGGTGGCGTGCGGTTGATTTCGTCGGCCATCAGCACGTTGGTGAAGACGGGGCCTTGCACAAACTTGGATACACGATGGCCGGTGTTGTCTTCTTCAAGAATTTCGGTACCGCTGATGTCCGCCGGCATGAGGTCGGGCGTGAACTGAATGCGTTTGAAGTCGAGGTCCATCACCTGCGCGATGGATGAAACGAGAATAGTTTTTGCCGAAGCGAGCGGGCCTTGGATCAGGCAGTGACCGCCGGCGAACATGGCCGTGAGCAGTTGCTGCATGGCATCATCCTGCCCGACGATCACCTTCTTCAGTTCCTCGGTAACGGCTTGCCGCGCTTCAGAGATACGCTGAAGCATTTGCTTAGAGTCATCTGCCATGCCGAGTCCTCTTCACGTGCAAAAGGGGGAAGTCATGCGGCCGCGTTACTGCCTTGTCGGCCTGAGGGGGCACTGTGGGCAAGGCAAAACACAAGCCCACGTGAAACTGTCACGTTACCATTAAGACGCACCAATACCCCGGTTCTGTCGCGATCATGTGGTTTTTGCACAACTAGCACAATATGCGCATCACGGCGATAGTGTAAATCACGATTTGAGCAATGCTTAAGCCGGACTGGGCAGCACACCATCGCCGGGAGATTCCGGCTCCGGCGAGGCACTTGGCTTGGTCTCGGATTTGTTGGCCTGCTTCTCGGACTCAGCCTTGAGCAATTCGCTCACCGTGGGCTTATCGAGCGGCTCGCCCTTCATCAGGCGGTCCACTTCATCTGCGTTCAGTGTTTCATAACGTAGCAGTGCTTCAGCGAGCGCTTCGACCTTACCCCAGTTCTCGGCAAGCAGTTTTTCAGCGTCGGCATATGCCTCGTCGATGATCTGTTTCACTTCTTCATCAACGATGCGTGCGGTCTGTTCGGAGTAACTTTTGTCGGGCATGATGGATTCGCGCTGGTCGGGCGTGGCGTAATCGACGAAACCGAGTCGATCACTCATACCCCACTCCAGAATCATGTGCCGGGCGAACTGTGTGGCCATGCGAATATCCATTGCCGCGCCGCTGGAAACGTCATCCGTCTTGCGTTGCTCAGCGATGCGGCCGCCGCACATCACGCGCATGGTCGCTTGCAGATAGCGCAGGCCGTAACCGTGACGATCTTTTTCCGGCAGGCTGAAGGTAGCGCCACCATATTGACCGCGCGGGATGATGGTCACCTTGTGAAGCGGATCGGCATCAGGCAACAGGTGTTGCACGACGGCGTGGCCGGCTTCATGCCAGGCG
>JANQFT010000436.1 GCA_028277685.1 Phycisphaeraceae bacterium | reverse complement strand
CATCGAGGCACCAAGCCATCAAGACATCTCCAGACCATTGGCTCACCTTGATGGCTGCCCCTACCCCTTGACCTTCCCCCGCGAAACACGATCATGGCGGCATGAGTAAACCACGCACCCTCATTCTCCGCACCGCCGGCACTAATTGCGATCTCGAACTGGCCCACGCATTCGAACTGGCCGGCAGCGATACCGAGTCACTGCACCTGAATCGTCTGATTGAAGACCCTGCTCAGCTCGATCGGTTCGACCTGCTGGGCATTCCTGGCGGTTTCAGCTATGGCGATGACATTGCGGCCGGACGCATCCTGGCCAACCGGTTGCGTCATCAGCTTTCTACAAGCCTGCATCAGTTCGTCGCCGCGGGCAAGCCGATCATCGGCATCTGCAACGGTTTCCAGGTGTTGGTCAAAACCGGCCTGCTGCCTGGCTCATCCGATGCGACAGGCGATGCATTGCCCGCGCAGTCGGTCACACTGACAGACAACACCGTGCCGCGCTTTGTCGATCGCTGGGTCGGCCTGAAAACCGATGCCGCCACCCAATGCATCTGGACGCGCGAACTGGATGTGATCGACTTGCCCGTCGCGCATGGTGAAGGGCGCTTCGTGGCGGACGATGCCGTGCTCGATCAACTCGAACAATCCGGCCAGGTCGCCCTGCGCTACACCGACAACCCCAACGGATCCATGCGCGACATCGCCGGCATCTGCGACCCCACCGGCGTCGTGTTCGGCCTCATGCCCCACCCCGAACGCTATACCGACATCACCCACCACCCCACCTGGACCCGTAGCCAACAACCCGTCGACTTCATCCCCCCCGGCCTGCAAATGTTCCGCAACGCGGTGGTATATGCGGAATCCAAAACCGTGGGTGCGTGAAGTTGAACCGCAGAGGCACAGAGACGCAGAGGGAGTCAGTTATCAAGGCATCAAGCCACCAAGGCATCAAGGCGTCCCCAGGTCATTGGCCCGCCTTGATGCCTTGGTGCCTTGATGCCTTGATGGCTTTCTCTTCGTCTCCGCGGTTCAAAAAAAGGAAACACCCATGTTCACCCCCACCATTCAAACCGTGATGGATCAGGTCGATGACCTGCGCAACACTACCGACGATCACATGCAGATTCCGAAAGAGCAGGCGCTGCTGATGACGCAGATCGTGCGTATCGGCGGGTTTCGGTCGATCTGTGAAGTGGGCGTGAGTTATGGCTATTCCACGCTGCATTGGGCGGCGGTGATGGCCGAAACCGGTGGGCACGTGCATGGGGTGGACATCAGCGAAAAGAAGGTCAACGCCGCCACGCAACACCTCACCGAAGCGGGGTTGATCGACCGCGTCACTTTATACCTGGGTGATGGTCGTGAAGTCTGCAAGTCGCTCGCGCCGACCGAACCGTTCGACTTCCTGTTCATCGATGCGCGAAAAGAAGAATCGATCGACTACCTGAACGCGATGGAAGACAAACTCGCCCCGCGCTGCGTGATCGCGGCCGACAACACCGGCAACTTAGCTGAGCGTATGAAACCTTACGTGGAGCACATCCGTGCCCGTCCGGGGGTAACCAGCGCCGACGTACCGATTGCCCACGGGTTTGAGTTGTCCATCTGGAATCGCCGATAGTGCATGGCTCGTTCCCGAAGCACTACTCGCTGTCCCCTGCATGAATGGGAATCGCTCTGAGACGAATTTCCCCGTTAGCCTGGTTGCCAATGACAACGGGTCTGGCGGTCGTCTGCGCTGTTGAGTTCGTGGCCTTGCGTTTGCTGTTTTCTTCTCCAGTCACCCCCAGCAGTTTGCGGGCGCGGTAACGTTGCTCTGCCGTGCCACTGGTCACCACCGTGCGCAGGGCCGATTCGGCCAGGTAACCGATGCGCCCGAGTAATTGCTGCGCCTGTTCGCGGGTGGTCCACTGTTCGTGATCCAGCAGTTGCACCAGTTCCCTGATTTCCTGTTGCACCTGCTGCCGCGATTTGCCATCGAATGCGCGGGCGAATGCCTCATCGCCATCGGGTACTTCCTGCACGGTCAGGATATAGGTGTTGAAGGATTTGATCTCCGCGGTGCTCCCCCACACGTAGAACATGGGTTGGCGGCGTTTTTTCAAATCGTACTTTGCCGTGAGTGGCGCCTTGCCGATCAATTTGCCATCCACGTAGCCGCGCACAAAACCACCTTTCAGTTCCATGCGCACCTTGTGCCACTTTCCTTTGGTGATCAGTTTCTTATTGGCGATGTTCACCGTCTTCCAGGGCCTGGCGCGACTGCCCGATGACAACGCGCGATCCACCCAGATCATGTTCCGCTTGTTGCGATACCCCCCGAACTGGAAGCCCGGCCCAGCGCCCACGCCATCCAGCAGAATGCTTAAGTCACATGCGATATCGCCGGCCGTGCGTGCCACCAGCTCCACCGCCATCTCGCCGCTGACCTTCGGGCCGATGCTTAACAGGCCCGGCTTCTTCGCGGCCACCTTGAACGTGCAGATGGCGGGCTTGCCTTCCGGTTGGGTCTGCTGCACCACACCGTGTTCGTTCACCGACTTGGCCGGCAACGAGGCTAAGTCGACCTTCTGGGTCAGGTCGGCCTGGAATACGTTCTTCCATTTTGTTTTGCGCGTGGCCCGGGTGAACGCTTCGCACTGCTTGACCAACGGCAGATACGCCGCCGCCGGCGAAAGCGTCAGACCATCGTTCGCCGGCGATTGCGCCGCGGTCATGCCGATCAACAGAAACAACATGATGTTTCGGATGTGCCTCACAACGGCATTGTAACACGGTAATCGCGGATGATTGTTCACAGTTGTGCGAATCGAGTTCGCAGTAGGGTTGGACCCACCAGGTTTGCGTATGGATGGAAAGCTTGGTGGGTCCGCTACACTCGACCCACCCTACTGAACTGGGGCATGCTCCTTCGAACCGTAGCCCCAGTCATCCCAGGATCAGGCAATCACCCCGCGACGGCGGTGTCCTGCTGAGGTCGCAGTTCCGGGCGGCAATCGAACCAGGTGAGTAACTGCTCAGCAGTGATCGACTGGTTGCCGATGCGACTGACCGCCAACGCCGCGGCGGCGGAACTGATGTAACCCACCTGCGGCAGCGTGGCCCCGGCGGCAAGCGCCAATGTTGCTGCGGCAAGAAACGTATCGCCTGCGCCCACCGGATCGACCGCATGGTCGGCCAGGCTCGGCAGGTATTCACTGCGCAGGCGCGATTCAAACCATCGACCCGGATCGTCTTCGCGCGGACGCAGCAACACACAACCTTTACGCCCCATCGTGACGGCCAGATTCGCCGTGCGCAATTGCTGCATCACATTCATCGCCACCCCCGGAAGGGATCGATCGAAGTCGCCCATCACGCTGCGCAGTTCGCGCTCGGTGGGGGTGAGCAGATCAATACCGCGCATGGTGAGCAGGCTGCGGCGCGTGCCGCTGACATCGCCGGCAATGGTGCCCACGTGCGGACGGAGCATATCGATCGCCTGTTCGAGCAATGGTTGCGTGGTGGTGCCGTAGCCGAAGTCGGTGAAGATAACCGCATCAAGTGACGTGCGCATTTCCGCCAACGCGCTGAGCATGTTGCGCTCGGCGGCGCTGTCGAGAGGTTGTGCTTCAGCGCGATCCACCTTCAGCAATTTCTGCGTGTCGACGAGATAGCGTTGTTTTGCTGGCAGTGCCAGACGGGTAGTGAGCGTGGTGTGCTGCACGCCGATCGCATCGAGACGGACAAGCAGATCGGCGGACAACGCATCGTCGGCCACCGTAGTGAGCAGGTGTGGCTCGGCACCGAGTTGTTTCAGGTGCGCCGCGACGATGGCGGCACCACCGAGGTAGGTCGTCTCCTGCAGCGGTCGCACCGAAAGAATCGGCGCTTCACCCGCCACGTCCGTTGCATCGCAGAACACGTATTGATCGAGTAGAGCATCACCCACC
>JANQFT010000361.1 GCA_028277685.1 Phycisphaeraceae bacterium | reverse complement strand
GATGCCATGGGCCAATTGCTCGCCACGTTCGATGCGGTGAGTCACTGTTATGAACGCCCAGCTTACGACGATTGGCCCTATCGCCTGTACACCATGGTGCATGCGAAAACGCGCGACGAGGCTGACGCCATCCTGCAGAACATGCAGCGCGCCACCCGGCTCGACCCGCCCCAGGCGCTTTGGTCTCTGCGCGAATTCAAAAAGGTGCGCGTCCGCTACTTCACCGGCGAAACCGAACAATGGGAACAGCGCCACACATAGACGTAGGTCCGGGCCTGCCCCGACATGTTCCCGCGTTATTGGTTTTGTGTGCGTGTAGGCCCGGGCCTACACGAATCACCGCATCCCCTTCGGCACATACGCGCAGTTCGGTTCTTCCGCTAGGTAGTCGTAACTCTCCGCGTACGCCCGCGCGCGGCAACCCATGCACACCTTCGCATACTCACAACAACCGCACTTGCCTTTCAGCTTCGCATCATCACGCAGGTCCGCAAAGATCGTGCTCTCCTGCCAGATCGTCGGCAGCGGGGTCTGCTTCACGTTCCCACTGCTCATCGGCAGGTACCCGCACGGAAACACCTCGCCGGTATGCGACACGAAACACACCGCCTGACCAGCAAGGCAACCCTTCGTCTCGGCGTGCATGCCCCCGGAAGTTGTACGGCTTGTCTGTTCGCGACCGGCCCGCTGCTGCTTGATGCGGAAGTAATGCGGTGCGCACGTCGCCTTTAAGTGAATGCGTTGTTCATCACTGCGATCATGAATCCAGTTGAGCGCACGCTCGTACTCGCCATCGCTCAGCATGATGTCTTCATCCAACTTCATCCCACAGCCGACCGGCACCAGCATGAAAAGATGCAGCGCGTCCGCGCCGAGTTTCAACGCCAGTTCATACGTTTCGTCGAGCTTGCGATGGTTGTGTTGCGTGATGGTGGTGTTGATCTGCACGCTCATGCCGCGCTCGCACAGGCAGTTCAAACCACGTACCGCCGCGTCGAACGATCCATCAATCCCGCGCAGTGCATCGTGCGTCGCCGCATCCGGCCCGTCGAAACTGATCGACGTCCGCCGAAACCCCGCATCCACAATCCGTCCGGCAAGTTCATCGTTCACCATGGTGCCGTTGGTGGCCAGCGCGATGGGTAACTCCGCTTTTGTCGCTACACCCGCCAGCTCAAACAGGTCTTCCCGCATCAACGGTTCGCCCCCACTGAACACCACGATCGGTTTGCCACCCCCCGCCTCCGGAAGTGATCGCAGCATATCCGAGGCCTGCCCAGTGGTCAGTTGATCCGGTCGGTGTTGAACGGTTTCGTCTAATCGACGGCAATGTGCGCACGCTAAGTTGCACGCCGCCGTGGTTTCCCAAAACAGTAGGCGCAGGGCCGGTGCGAGGTTCGCGTTCGATGCATGAGGGTGGGCTTTGTTCATATCCATTCATGGTATCATCCTGCTGAACCCCGTGGAGGATTGATTTATGCATCGCACCTCATTTCGTTCCATTGCATTGGCCAGTTTGCTCAGCACCCTCTACCTGACGGGTTGTGCCACCGAGCAAGTCTGGCAAACCACATCCGCCGATTCGCCCACCACCGTCATCCTGCGTAACGCGCTGATCCAAGCAACCGTTACCGTGCCCCACGCCGAGCATGGCCTGTACCGCGGGGTGCGGTTTGATCCTTCCGGCATCGTCACGCATGTCGAAGCTTTCGGCCATACCTTCTTCGGCCCGTGGCGCAAACTTGGCGATGGCACCGGCCACGATGACATCTACGGCACCGCCGAGGAATTCGATCTCGACAAAGCACTCGGTTACGACGAGGCCAGGGTCGGCGAGTCGTTTGTCAAAATCCCTGTCGGTGTGCTGCGTAAACACGTGGATAAGAAGTACGCATTTGGCCGCGCTTACCCCAAGGTGTACATGCCGGCGTGGCAGTATCGGCAAGGCGATGACTGGATCGAATTCCGCCAATCACTGATCGATGGTCCCCACGCGCCCGGCTGGGGGTACGACTTCGCCAAACGCGTCACGCTTGATCGCGATGGCGTCATCATCACCCGCTCACTCATCAACACCGGCACCAATACCATCGACCTCAATCACTACGGTCACAACTTCATCCGCATCGATGATGCGCCCCTCATCGGACCAGTCTACCGTATCGAAACCACCTTTCCCCTCGAATGGAAAAAGGTCAACAAGCATACGCGGCGACGCATGCTACTTGATGGCAACAGGGCGACCCTCATTGAGCCCATCACCAAAGGGGCGATCTGGGGCATGTTCAAGTTGCCCGACCCGACCACCCCGCAGCACCACCACATCACCGTTACCCACACTGAAACCGGTGGGCAAGTGAGCATCATCGGCAACACATCGCTCGAACGTTTGGTGGTCTGGGGTTTGGGCGCAGCGATTTGCCCCGAACCTTTCGTGCGCATTCATCTGGAACCGGGCCAACAGATGACCTGGTCGACCATGTATCGCTTCGCTTCGGCTCAACCCGAATGAACAAGTAGGTCCGGGCAGGCCCGAACCTACTTGTTGTTCTCACTTCACCCAATCATCAATCTCCGCTAAGCGCTCCTGCAACCGTCGCTCCGCATCCAACCCTGTGCGCGACTTGACTAACTCCGACACATACCGCGCGACCGGGCCGCCGCCTTTATTGCGCTCATGCAAACTTTCGATATCGCACAGCTCCGCCCGCCAGCTCAGCAGCGCCTGTGTCATGCGATCGCGCAATGGTTGGTAGCCTGCATCGTGGTAAAGGTTGGCTTGTTCGTGTGGGTCGGCGGTGCGGTCAAACAATCGACCCACCCCTTCCTGCAGGTAGTATTCCAGTTTCCATCGGCAGGTCGTGACCGCCGCCGTCTCGTAGATGGTGCCCGTGGCACACGTCCGCGGATTGGATTGACCAGCCACCAGCGGACGGTACAAATCGAATCCCTGTGCTGCGGGCCAGTCGATACCTGCCACCGATAAGGCTGTGGCGTGGATGTCCAACCACGTGGCGAACTCTTCGCATGCGCCTTCGGGCAGTGTGCCGGGCTGACTCATGATGAAAGGCACCCGCCACGATGAATCGAAGAACGTGTGTTTGTTCTCAAAGCCGTGGTCGAACATGGTGGTGCCGTGGTCGCTGGTGAAAATGACCAGTGTGTTCTCGCGCAGGCCAGTAGCGTCCAGGTGATCGATGATGCGGCCGATCTGGTGATCGCAATACGCACACAAGCCGTAGTAGAGTTTTCGAATATGGTCGATGTGGGCCATGTCAGGCTCGTGGCCATCGGGGAAGGATTTGGTGGGCATGCCCTTGCCGTACAGTACCAGTTCACGCTCGGCTGCAGGCATGTGATCAACTTCACCCGGCACGTAATTGATCGGTGGTAGCTCAACATTATCAAACAGGTGCGCCCATTTGCCGGGCGGATCATAGGGCGAATGCGGACTGAGCATTGAGCAGAACCCGAAGAACGGTTGATCAGCATACGCGGCAATGTGTTGGGTGATCTCATCGATCATCGTGTCGGCGAGAAAAGCATCGCAGAACTTCTCCGCTGGCACAGGGTTGGGGTGGCTGGTCGCGCGCTCGTAACCGTGTTTGGCCATATGCTGGCCGTAGAAATCATCATTGTTTATGCCCTTCTCGCCGCGCAGCTCGTGCGTCACGTGGAAACTGCTTGGCGTGGGGCGTTTGAAGTGCGTCTTGCCCACCATGATGTTTCGGTAGCCGACATCGGCCAGCAGATCGGGCAGCGGTGTGAGATGTTCATGGGCATCAAGGTTGTTTTCCGTCGCCCCGTGAATCGGCGTGTGCACCCCGGTGAGCAAACTCGCCCGCGCCGGCCCACACACCGGGCTGACCGTGTGACCCTGCTCAAACAGCACCCCGCTTTTCGCCAACCGATCCAGATTCGGCGAGATCGCAAAGTCACTGCCCATGCAACCCAACGAATCGCAACGTTGGGTGTCCGTGGTGATCAACAGAATATTCGGCCGACTGGTTCCAGAGGTGATGGTACTCATGATTTTGATCATACGGCCACGCAAGTCATGTTCAAACGGACGTCGGGGACCGAGTGACGGTTTGTAGGTCCGGGCCTGCCCGGACGTTTGCTTCAAGACCATGGTCTACACGACCTGTCCGGTCAGGCCTAGACCTACGACTGGAATTCCCGTTTCGTCCGGCATGTTCTCGACCGCGTGCGTCCACCGGGGGCACGTTTTTACCCCTCCCCCGAAGAGAGAGAGGCTTGGCACGCCGCCCTGACATGGGACGACTCACGCATCACGGCTTGTAAGTGGTTTTTTAACAACTGAATACGATCAAACATCCGGGAAGATAGCCACTGCCAGACCCGGCTTAAAACATCGTGCGCGCAAGTGCAGCTGGCACAAGGATATAGCGTATCGGGCATGGGGTATACGGAGGAGGGGCTGTGCGGTGTCTCGTTTGCAGGCTTAGCTGGCGCTCACCGATCGCCGGATTGAATCATTTGTGTCGGTTAATGCGGCTTTGTGATCGTCCGATCAAACCTATTAGTGGTACCGCTCAGTCAGGTGAGCTGGGACGGTGGTCGCATCAACCACGCGGCTGCGTGTGATAGTGCAGAGGCAAAACGATGAGAGCAGACCATGAACGTCGTCTGGCGCACGTGATGTGCTTGTGTGCATGTTGGTTGATGATCGGTGCGGCCGAGGTTTACGCGGAGCCTTCGCTGGATGCGGGTGATATGCCGGATGAGATGGAGGCGGCCGACGATGACCTGCTGATGTTCAGCGAGATGCCGGTGGTGATCTCGGCCTCACGGCAGAGTCAGCCGGCCAATCGCCTGAGCGTGCCGGTGAGTGTGATCACCGCGGAAGACATTCACTACAGCGGAGCAACGAATGTGGCTTCCCTGCTGCGGCGCATACCGGGCATGGATGTGCTGTATGTGGATCGCAACAACCCGATCATCGGGGTGCGCGGGTTGCATCACCAATTCAGTGACCGCACGCTTGTACTGTTCAACGGGCGCAGCAAGGGCACGAGTTTCCTGGGTATCGATCGCATACCGATCTTCATGGAAGACATCGATCGCATTGAGGTGGTGCGAGGCCCCGGTGGTGCGGCCTGGGGTGCAAACGCCTTCAACGGCGTGGTGAACATCATTACCAAGCAGCCGGAAGATGCACAGGGTTTGTTTGTGACCTCGCAGATCAACGAATACGGCGACACCTACTCGCAACTGCGTTGGGGTAGTCGCGCTGGAGATTGGTCGTGGCGGATTTCGGCAGGTTACGAAGGTTATAAATCGTCGGAAGATGCCATCACCAATGATTCGTTCATCTCGAACGACTTTGCCCGCAACACCCGCTTCGACAGTGAGGCGGCTTACCAGATTGATGCCGACACTCGATTAACCTTCGGTCTGGCGGCGGCGGACTTCACCCATGGTGATCTCGAGTTCAGCGGGTTCCCCACGAATGGCGTGGACGGACGTGGCCGTGATTTCATCCAGATGCTGCGTCTGTTTGCCCGGGTCGAACAGGAATTGAATAACGGTGATTCAGTCTACCTGCAGTGGTCCGGCAACGCTGAACGCGATGATCGATATGCGATATGGGATCTGTCTTCCTACGAGAATGATGTCGAAGCCCAATACAACACCACATGGGGCGAGGATCATCAACTCTCGCTCGGCGGCAATTTTCGTTGGGGTCACTTCCGTTCAGAGTTTGGCCAAGCCACGGACATGCTGCCCAGCGATACCGATGATGAATTCTGGCTGGGCGTGTTTGCGATCGACCGTTGGGAAATGACCAAGCGGTTCACGGTCGAAGCACAGCTTCGTCTGGATTGGTATTCGCAGACCCGCATCGATTGGTCGGGGCGGCTGAGTGGTTTGTACGGGTTGGATGAACAGCTGAGCCATGTGTTGCGCATCAGTGTTGCTCGCTCATTCCGAGCACCGAGCTATTCGATGCGACGCGGACAATTCAGTCGTGTTCTTCTGCCGAGTCCGCCGTTCGCGCCCGGCAGCACCGCGATCAACGTTGTGCCGAATGACGACATGAAGAATGAAGGTGTCTGGTCGTTCGAGGCAGGCTACAACGCACGCCTGGCTGAAGGGTTGGATATGCAGGTGGATGGTTACTACCAGATCTACAACGACCTGATCGGTGGCGTGATGATGATTCCCGCCCCACCGGCCAGCACCAGCACCATTGGGAACGTGGACGGTGCCACCGCATACGGCGTGGAAGCGCAGCTGAGTTGGCAGCGCGATCAATTCAAGCTGACCGGCTGGTATGCGTACAACGGCTTCGACGATGACCGCGGCGTGCAGAACATGCGCAGCTTCCGGCCGGCACCACACAAAGTTGGTTTGAATACAAGGTGGCAACTGCTGGCCGACACAACGGTGAATGTGGATTACCGCTATACAAGCTGGACAGAGCAGGACGACACCCTCGGCGGCGCCGCAGCGCCGAGCGTCAGCCCGTCGCACGCATTGGGCATGACCATTAGCCAGAAGCTGTTTGATGGCCGGGCCGAAGTGATGGCAGGTGTTTCGGACCTGTTGGATGACACGAGTGAAGCAGTGCAGCAGATTGGTGCATTGACCGCACACGAAACGCCCGGCCGTACGTTCTTCGTCCGGTTGCAGGCAACGTATTGAGTGTTGGCCTTGATGTTTCGCAGATGATTATGTGGTTGAGTTTGATGACCAGACGCGGTGTACAACTCATCAGCTACTTACTGCTTATCGTTGGTGCGATGGTGCCACTGACGGTAATGGCTGCCGATATGGTGGTCGTGGTTAGTGGTCAGGCCAAACCGTATCACGAAGCGAATCGCGCAGTGCGTCAGCAATTGCGCGATGAACAGGTGAAAGTTTATACCATCACGCTGAAGCAGTTTACTCACAATGACGCGGCAACCCAGAAGGTCGAGCAGGCGGACTCGATCATCGCGATCGGCACGCCGGCAGCATTGGCGATCCATGGACGCGAAGACTTGAAGTCACGCATGGCGTATTGCATGGTTTCACACATGGCAGGAGCCAAGTTCACAGAGGCTGGCTCATTCTATGGTGTGACCACGGTGGTTCCGTTGGACGTTCAGGTGAAATGGATTAAGCGCGTGCTCCCCAAAGCCCGTCATGTTGGCATGCTGCATGACGCCAAAGATGCATCAGGTCGAAAACTCGTCGAGCAATTACGCGCCACGCTTCCGGATGGATGGAAACTGACCGCGGTGGATGTGAATCGCTATCAAGGCATCGCTGCGGCGATCGACGCGCTGTTCGATGCGAATGTGGATGTGGTCTGGACACAACCCGATGCGAAGCTGTATCGCATGGCCACGGTGAAAGCGCTCCTGTTGGCTTCGCTACGACAGCGTGTTCCTGTGTTTGGTTTCTCGAATCAGTTTGTCAAAGCAGGCGCGTTGTGTGGTGTGGCGGTCATGCCGAAAGACCAGGGCCAGCAAGTGGCTCAGATGGCGATAGAGAAACTGAAGCAGGCAACGAAAGCGGCAGAGCGGATGCAGCCGGCCAAACCACGATACAAGACGGCGATTAATCTGGTGGTGGCTGAACGTCTGAATGTGAAGATACCGAGTGTCACGGTGGAGCAGGCTGACCTGGTCCACGACAGCAGGAAATAATGTTGATGACCAAATACATGGACCAACTCAGCTTACGTGTCAAAGCGACGATGCTCGTGTTGTTGATCATTGTTGCTGCGTTGGCCGTGGCAACAGGAGCATCCATTGTGCTGACGGGGCGCATGTTTGCTGCTGAGCAGCGGCGTGCGGCCAATGCGGAACTGATCAGCTTGACCAACGCATGCGAGTTGCCGTTGAGCGTGCACGATACGAACGAACTGCAACGCTTACTCGACACCGCGGCGAAGCATCCTGATTTGCTGGCCGTTTCTGTGCATGACGCAGAGAAAACGCTGTTGATTCGCGGAGGCATCTCTGTTGAATCACTTGATCTCAAAGATATCACGGTGGTGTCCGGCGAAGTGCGCGCCCAGATCAGTGATGAAAAATTCGTCGAAACCGGAGAGATTTTCTCGCTGCCCGAAGGGCGTGAATCCGGAGAGTTGCTCGGCACGGTCACGTTATGGGTGAGCAATGCCGCCATGCGTGAAGCGTTGCTCGCCCAAGGCTTGGTGGCAGCGCTGGCCGCCCTGGTGATCGCCGCGGTCAGCATGGTCATCGTCCACCTGACGTTAGGGCATTGGGCACGGCGGTTGGACAGCCTGGTGCATGCGACCAACAGCATCTCGCGGGGTGACCTGGATGTTCACGTGGACACCACACGTGAGGATGAAGTCGGTCAACTGGCACGCGCTTACCAGCGCATGTGCGATGCCGTCGCCGCGCGTGATGCAGACCTCCGCCAGTTCAATCAGAGCCTGCAGGAACTCGTGACCGAGCGCACGCAGGAATTGGCTGATGCGTTGGACAAGGCACAGGCTGCCAACCAGGCCAAGAGCGAATTCCTGGCCAACATGTCGCACGAGTTGCGAACGCCATTGAATGCGATCATGGGATTCACCGATCTGCTGCGGCGGGATGGGCAGACATCTGCGGCAGAACGTGATGAATGGTTGCGTACCATTCATACCAGCGGCGGACATCTGCTCACGCTCATCAATGATGTGCTCGACCTGTCGAAGATTGAAGCCGGGCAGATGGAGGTAGAGCGCATCGAAGTCGATCCAAACAGTTTGGTGCGTGAAGTCGTGTCGCTGTTGCGGCCCCGCGCCATCGAGAAAGGGCTGGAACTATCCGCTCATTTTGTGGGACGTGTGCCTACGGTCATCCAAACCGATCCACTGCGCTTGCGGCAGGTGCTGGTGAACCTGCTGGGTAATGCCATTAAGTTTACCGAGCAGGGCGCGGTGACCATCACGATGCAGCATCATCGTGTGGGCAAAGCGCATTGTGTGCAGTTCGATGTCACAGACACTGGCGTGGGCATGACGCAGGAACAAGCCGAAGGCATCTTCGAGCCGTTCGTGCAGGCGGACACCTCCGTCACGCGAAAGTTCGGCGGCACCGGCCTGGGGCTGGCCATCTCCAGTCGATTGGCAGAGATGCTCGGCGGTGAAGTGACGGTCAGCAGCAATCCCGGCACGGGAAGTGTGTTCCGGGTGCAGATTAATGCGGGTGAGATTGGTGAAAACGATTTCCTCGATGGCGCGATGACCGAGACCATTGTCGCAAAGCGCAGCAGTTCAAAGCTGACACCATCACAACAGGTATTCAGTGCGGAGCATCGAATCCTCGTGGTGGATGATGGCATGACCAACCGCAAACTGATCAAACTGGTCTTAACGCGCGCCGGTGCCAATGTGACGCAAGCGGAGAACGGGAGGGAAGCGTGTGCCCTGGCGATGTCCACCGCATTTGGGGTGATCCTGATGGACATGCAAATGCCCGTTATGGATGGTTACACAGCGACCCGTGAACTGCGAGCCAACGGTATCGAATGCCCCATTATCGCGCTGACCGCCCATGCGATGAAAGGTGACCGTGAACGCTGCCTCAAAGCCGGTTGCAGTGATTACCTGGCCAAGCCGATCAATACCGATGCGCTGATTGAGACCGTTGCTGAGGCGTTAGATATTGATCTGACCAAACAGGTAGATGCCAAACCGATCACATCCTGCTTCCCCTTGGATGATGCGGACCTGCGCGAGATCGTCGAACAGTTCATTGATCACCTGAAAACCAAGTTTGCCGACATGCAACATGCGATGGCCGACCATGATTACCAAACGCTGGCCGACCTGGCACACTGGCTGAAAGGCGCAGGCGGCACGGCAGGTTTCGATATGTTGACCGAGCAGGCGGCGACTATCGAACAGGCCGCACGTAATGGCGATGATGATGATGTGATCGCCACCATGGACGCACTACGCAGCATGGTCGATCGCGTGCGTGTGGTTGAGCCGGTCAATACCAAGCAGAAATAGAAAAGAACCGCGCGAGTATTCTCGCGCGGTCCGTTGGGTGTTCACATCGTCATCCGTAAAGCAGATTAAAGAATCGCCGCTTCACCGTTGATCATCACATCCCTGAACGTGGCGGTGGCGGTGTTGTTCTTCTCGTGGGAAGTCACGGCCAAGCCCACGTAAACGCTGCCGCTCATGCGAACGGTCTGCTGGCTGATCTGCTGCCAGTTCACACCGTCGGTAGAAACGTAACCGGTGAAGGTATCGCCCACGCGACTGAGCTTCACGAACACCGGGCCGTCGCCGAGGTCAGCGCCGGACTTGTGGCCGGAGTTCTTGCCGGTCTGGCTGCGGTGCTGCATCGCGGTGCCGTTGTCTTCGGTCTGGAAGACGGACACGTGCTTGCTCTTGGCGTTCATGGAATCGCGGATCATCAGGCCGGCCTTGGCCCAACTGTGGGCAGCGTCGAGGTCGCTTACCTGAGCAACAATCTCCACATCACCGGTGATCTCGGTGTAAGCAAAGCTGAAGCCATCCTTCTTGCCCCAGATATCCTGACCGCTGGCCTCGATGGTGATCGCATCGCCTTCCTGGCTGAATGTGCCGTCGATCTTGGTGCGGCCGACATCACGGGTGCTCAGGTTCACGGTTTCCACCGAGGTTTCGGGGGTATCGCCAAAGCCAACCGGGTTGGTGTAATGGCTGGCATCGCTGTCGCTGGCGCCCATGGCAGTGGCCACGGCGGTGTTGGCGTAAACGCCGTTGGCGACAGCCTGCACTTCAACCTTGCGGAGCTTGAAGTTGTCTTCCGGCGTGCTGTCATCCACCGACGCGGCGATGACCACCACGTTGCCGCTGAGTTCACCGTTGTTCACATCGGCCCAGCGATCATTGCTGCTGCCGGTGTTGTTGGTTTCCTTGGTCAGGCTGTTCAGCACGCTGTCGCTCAGAACGACTGGACCATTCACATTGCCGATCCACACGGTGATGTCGCTGTCGTTCACGACTGAATCAAGGAACGCGCGATCGAGGATGACTTCTTGGTCGAACTGTAGCACGATGAAGTCGTGCCTGCCCTGGTTGTCGATGCGGTGTTTGCCGTTGCCGCCGTCGCCTTCGCCGCGGTTGGTCACACCCAAGCCGCTGCTGTAGGCACCGACGTATGCGGTGGCGAAGTTGCCGTTGCTATCACGGCTGAACGCGGTGGCGTTGACGGTCACGCCGCCCGAGGTGAACGTGCGGACGTTGCCATCGCTGCCGTCGGTCGAGCTGCTGCCGGTCAGGTGGAAGGTGATTTCATCACTGCTGCCGGTGCCGAGGTCTTGGGCCACGCCGGTGCGTTCGTAGATCCAGGTTTCACCAACGCTCAGGATGCCATCGTTACCCACATCGCTGGAAGCAACCAGTGTGGGGCTGAAGTCATCGCTGGTGTTGCCGGGGGTGCCGGCATCATCGATCACATTGACCTGATCGGCGGTGAAAGCCACATCGCCGGTGTTGGTCACTTCGTAGGTCCAGGTGACGGTATCACCCGCGGCAATCGCCACGGCCTGGTCAGTGGAATCCGCATCCACGCCGTTGGTGAACTTCTCGATGTCGATTGCCGGGTTGGTGGGCACCGGCGGGGTGTCATCGTTCACGTAGTGGCTGAGGTCGGTGTCGGTCGCGCCGGGCACGGTGACCACGCCGGCGTTGGCGTAAACACCCGCAGCCACGGTCTGCACATCAACCTTCTTCAGCTTGAAGTTATCTTCAGGCGTGCTGTCATCCACCGAAGCGGCGATGACCACCACGTTGCCGACCAGGTCTGCACCGTTCACATCGGCCCAGCGGGAATTGCTGCTGCCGGTGTTGTTGGTTTCCTTGGTCATGCTGTTCAGCACCGCATCGCTCAGCGTGACCGGGCCGGTGGCCGAACCGATCCACACGGTCACATCGCTGTCGTTCACGACCGAAGCGAGGAACGCGCGGTCGAACACAATGTTCTGGTCGAACTGCAAGAGGACATAATCCTGCCTGCCCACGTTGTCGATGCGGTGGCTGCCGTTGCTGCCATCGCCTTCGCCACGGTTGGTCACACCCAGACCGCTGGAGAACTGGCCGAGGAATGAGGTGGCCCAGTTGCCGTTGGAATCGCGGCTGAACGCGCTGGCATCAACGTTCACACCGTTCGAGTTGAAGCTGCGAATGTTGCCATCGGGGCCGTCGAGGGAACTGCTGCCACCAAAGTTGAACGTGGCGGTGGCGCCCGCGCCAGCATCGCCGAGGTCCTGGGCCACGCCGGTCGCTTCGTACAGCCAGGTTTCGCCGGCCGACAGAATGCCATCGTTACCCACATCGCTGGAACTGATCAGTGTGGGCATAAAGTCATCACTGGTGTTGCCGGGGGTGCCGGCGTCATCGGTGACGATCACCTGATCGGCGGTGAAATCAACGTTGCCGGTGTTGGTGACTTCGTACGTCCAGGTGATGATGTCGCCGATCGCCAGTTCAACGGCTTCGGCAGCCGTGTCGGCATCCACACCATTGGTGAACTTCTCGATATCAATACCGGGATCAGCCGGCGGCGGGGTGACGATATCGACCATGTGCATGTCGGTATCTTCCACCGGCGGAAGGTCTTCGTTGGCCGGGTCAACCGGGTCGGCCGTCACATCGGCGGTGTTCTTCAGCTTGCCATCACCGGCGAAGATGATGTCGGCTACGGCACCACTGCTGACGAGTTGCACTTCCATGCGGCTCACGCCTGCAGCATCGATCGTCACTTCCTGGAAGCTGTTGTTGCTGAGGTTCTGCAACGGCGATGTGGTGATCACGTTGCCGTTTGCATCGAAGGTGACGATCTGACCGCCGGGTTCGTTGGAGTCGACGTCGATGACGTTGACCTGTGTAATGTCGACGGGGTTATCGAAGCTGAAGATCAGCGTGCCGCCGGACGCGTTGTCATCCGGGTCGCTGGAGTCAGCATCTTCACTGATGATCAGGATGTTACCCAGGGCGCGGCTGTTCTCGCCCGCGGCACCAGCGCTACCGCCGGAGCCTTGACCGGGTCCGCCGAAGTCGATGTTCGGCGTGCCCAGGTCCCAGTCGCCGCCGGTCGGGTTGGCCGAATCGAAGATCATCGCCGGGTTGGCGGTGGGATTGTTGGTGGTGACGGTCATGCCAAGTGAAGCGTACTCGTTGTCGATCACCGTACCAGCAGCCAGTGTCTGCCCAAGGCCGTCTTCATCGAAGTCAACCACGGTGGCGCCGAACGTGCTGGGCACGACGTATTGCTGCGTAAAGGTGATCACCTCACCGGGTTGAATGAAGCCGGTCCAGATCGGGTTGCCCGATGGATCGATCAACACGTCGGTCACTTCGGCGCTGCTCAGGGCCACATCGCCGGTGTTGGTGACGGTGAAGATGTAAGTGATGGTTTCACCCGGGGCGTAGGTGTTCTTATCGCTGGTCTTCTCAAGGTCGATGCCGGTGGTGAAGAAACCAAAGTCGAGCGTCGGATCGAACTCGCCACTCTCCAGCGTGGTGGAACTGCTGATGCCGGTGGTGCGGTCGCCATCGCTGTCGATCACATCGTTGGTGCCTTCATCCTGCAGCGTGGCGAAGAAACCTTCCAGGGCTGCGCCGGTGTTGAAGTTGCTGCTGTCGACCTGCGTGCTGTACGTGCCGGGACGGAGGCCGGTGAATTCGTAGAAGCCGGCGGTGTTGGTGGTGGTGGTGTCGATCACGTTGCCGTTTTCATCCAGCAGGTTGATCAACACGTTGGCGATGCCAGGCTCATCGTTGTCCTGGATACCGTTAACCGCGCGGCTCTGCGAACCCTGGTCGTGCCAGACGAAATCACCCAGGCCAGCCAAACGCAGGATGCCCGCGTCAAGGGTCGGGTTGAATTCGCCGTTGGCCAGCACCACGATCTGCGTCATGCCGGTGTTCACATCGGCATCACTGTCGAGGGCATCATCGGTGCCCTGGTTGGCATCGGTGAAGAAGAAGCCGGTCGGCAGGTTGGTGAAGGTGACCTTGTATTCCTCACCGGGGTTGAGATTGGTGAAGCTGTAGCCACCGTTGGCGTCGGTGATGGTGCTGGCGGTGGTGTCATCGGAAGTGCCGATGATGCCATCTTCGCCACCGCCGGTGAGGATGACGGTCACACCTTCCACGCCGGGTTCGTTGTTATCCTGCACGCCGTCGCCATCGAGGTCTTCCCAGACGAAGTCGCCCAGGCCAGCCAATTCGATCAGGCCCGCGTCCAGCGTTGGGTTGTGTTCGTTCGAGGCCAGCGTGACGACCTGCGTCATGCCGGTCACTTCGTCGGCATCGCTATCAACGGTGTCATCACCGCCCGCGTTGGCGGTGGTGAATTCAAAGCCGGTCGGCAGCGTGAAGGTGACCTTGTATTCCTCGCCGGGGTTCAGGTCGCCGAAGAAGTATTCACCGTTGGTGCCGGTGACGGTGGTATCGGTGGTGTCATCGGACGTGCCGATGATGCCATCTTCCCCGCCGCCGGTCAGGGTGACGGTCACGCCTTCCACACCGGGTTCGTTGGCATCTTGCACACCATCACGATCGAGGTCGCTCCAGACGAAGTCACCCAGGGAAGCCGGGGCGACGATGCCCGCATCGAGCGTCGGGTTGAATTCACCGGGCGCCAGCGTGACGATTTGGGTCATGCCGGTGTTTTCATCGGCATCGCTGTCGAGCGCATCATCAGCGCCTTCGTTCGCATCGGTGAAGCTGTAGCCTGTGGGCAGGTTGCTGAAGGTAACCTTGTATTCTTCGCCAGGGTTCAGGTTATCGAAGAGGTATTCACCGTTCGGGCCGGTGGTGGTGGTATCCGTAGTGTCGTCGGATGTGCCAATGATGCCATCATCGCCGCCACCGGTCAGGGTGACGGTGACGTTCTCCACGCCGGGTTCATTGGCGTCCTGTACGCCATCGCCATCCAGGTCTTCCCAGACGAAGTCGCCGAGGCTGGCCAGTTCGACCTGCTGGTCGATTGCACCGCCTTCACCCTTGGCCCCACCGCCGAAATCGACGGTGAAGTCATCAGCGAAGGTGGAGTTTTCACTGGTGAGCGTGACACCGAAGTCGGAACCGGCGTAAAGGTATGCCAGTTGACCCCCGGTGATGGTGAAAGTGAAGTCGAAACGGTCGATATTGCCGGTAATGTCTTCAGCACCGAAGCCGGTGATCTCGCCGGTGAGCAGCGTGCCGGTCAAATCCGGAATGAAATCACCCGTCAGATCGATCGCGCCTTCGATGATCAGATCGTCACCCGCCACGCCACTGACCAATGCACCGGTGTTATCGATCACCGCCTGAATGCGAAAGTCGCTGGGGGCGAAGATGAAGTCAGGCAGACCGCCCGTGCCATCCTCAATGTTCAGCGGGGTCGCATCGACGAGCAGCGCCTGGTTGCTTGCATCGTATTCCAGCGTACCACCGTTGTCGTAGTTCAGGATCGGGTTGTCCGGCTGAACGCCAAGCAAGGTGCTGGACAGCAGTAAACGAGGTTCAAGATTCTCAATCTTCATCACCAGACTGGTCTGCGCATTCGAAGCCATCACGTTTCTCCATTAACCGGATGCGAGCCAACCGCGCGCGTACTGCGCGACGGAAGCATGTCCGCACATCCTGTGCATGTTCTATAGAATCAACCCACGGAGGCAGAAGTGATAGGCCAAAGCGTATCCTGGCTTTGGCCGTTGCGGGAAACTCCCCTCCCGCGTCAATCACTCCCCGACTATCCCTGTACAAGCCCTCCGCGTCACACTAGGCCGCCACCGGCCCAGTATCTACACCGGACAGTCCCGTATGACTGCCCGGGTTTCTCGCTCACACTTACCCGCGCCGACGGGCCAGGCACATCAGGCCCATTGCACCCAAAGCCAGCGTGGCTGGCTCGGGAATCTTGAACACGTCCATCTGAATACTGCCGGTATCTGAAAAGTCGCTGGCAAACAGAAACTCAGCGCTGGGCGTGAGGAAAATGCCAAATTCCAATTCCGGCCCATAGTCGCCAGCGAGCAGGCCACCGGTCACATTACCGGTGAACTCATATGAACCGCCATTCGTGTTGAAATCGAAAGCGGTCAGATCGCCCTCAAGCAACAGGCCATTGTTGGTGGTACCGATGATAAAGCCGGTGATGCTCAGGGTGCTACCAGCAGGAGTTAAGTTGCCACTGCTGTCGATATTGGCCGTGAGAACGGTTTGGTAATTCCAGGCAGCCGAAAACGAGGTACCGTTAGGATCAGCATACTGCTGGGGGAACCCGGTCACGGTCATGATGCCGTTGGTGTGATCGTAATCGATCGACTGAACGTTTACGTTGATGTCTGGAAACTGCTGTGTGAGTTCCAGCGTAGCGGCAGAGGTCGTAACAACGGCGGTCATCAAAATCCCCACGGCAATCAAGCTTCTCATCTTTGTCACCTTTCGCGAGAGAGTGGCTTCGTCCATATAAAGCCAGTAAATCCTTTGGGTACAGTTCATCTGCGGCCGCACAACGCGGACAACAGCAATGCAAGCACTCAGCTCGCTTCCCAAAGCTCTCTTTCGCGAAAGGCTAAACGCCAAACGCATTTTCCCTCTTGGAAACCCATGCGCAACAGCACAGGCTCCACCGCGTCCCCTGCAGACCCCACAAGAGTAGCCCACGATCACGCACTTGGCCAACGCTCTTTCATATGAATTGCGTAAGAGAATCACTAATTGCATTTCGTTATCGGCCCCATGGCCACATTCTCGCCATTCGATGTGAATCTGGGTGACATAGGAAGACAACCCCGCAAGCTGCACCCGAATGTGCAGCCACTCAGGCCAGACGGTCGATTCAACCTGATACGTCAACTCTTGACGTAAAGAGGATGATCCAGTCTGATCTTGCTTCCTTTGTACCGGAGCGCCGTTCATGCAGCCTTTGCTCCCAGGCTGTGTGTCTCATATTCCTTACCGAAAACCGCAGCTGTGGGCTGTGTGGTTTGCGATGCTGATGCTGTTGGCCGCCCTTGAAGGATGCGTCGGGCCCTTTGATCAACCGCATCCAGATTCCCTCCGTACCCAGATCATTGCCGAAGCACAGACCGACCTCGCCCGCAGTGACGATCTGCCTTCCGTGCCGCTGCCAGAGCTGATCGAAGGCCCGACATTCTCCCCCCAACGCATGGCCGAACTGGAAGAGCTGTCCAGCCCCAGCCGGCATCGCCTCAAGCCCGTCGATTGGGGCCCCGGCCTGGACAACGCAGCACCCGCCGCCGTCTCGCTCAGTGTACATCGTGCGGTCGCGCTGGCTGTGGAACACAACCTTGATATCCGTCTCGCCCGCATCGTGCCCGACATCCGTCGCACCCAAACCGTCGAGGCACTCGCCGAATTCGACTGGACCATGTTCGGCAATGCCGAAGTGGCTCACACCGATCAACCCCAACCCTCCAGCAGTGTGAACGGCTCGGCACCTGGCGCGAACGCCAGCATACGGGATACCGCCTCGCTCGAGGCCGGT
>JANQFT010000346.1 GCA_028277685.1 Phycisphaeraceae bacterium | reverse complement strand
GATTCACCTCGCGGCGGAAGTCGGGGGTATCGGCGCGAATCGCGATCATCCCGGCAGGTTCTTTTACGCCAACTGCGCCATGGGCATGCACCTGATCGAGAACGCACGCAAGCGCGGCCTGCGCAAGTTCATTCAGATCGGCACTGTGTGCGCTTACCCCAAACACACACCCGTTCCCTTCAAAGAAGAGGAACTGTGGAACGGCTATCCCGAAGAAACCAACGCGCCGTACGGCGTGGCGAAGAAAGCCATGTTCGTGATGCTCGATGGTTACCAGCGCGAGTACGGCCTGGCATCCAGCGTGGTGGTGCCGGTGAACTTGTATGGCCCGGGCGATAACTTCCACCCGCATGCATCGCACGTGATTCCGGCGCTCATTCGTAAGTGTTGCGAAGCGGTGGACAGTGGGGCGGAGTCGATCAGTTGTTGGGGAACCGGCAGCGCATCGCGCGAGTTTCTCTACGTGGAAGACGCGGCCGAGGGCATCATCGCCGCCACCGAAAAGATGGAAGAACCGGTGCCCATCAACCTTGGCACGCACAACGAAATCAAAATCAAAGACCTGGTCGAACTGATCGCCAAGCTGTGTGGTTTCACCGGGCGCATCGAATGGGATGCGACCAAACCGGACGGCCAACCACGTCGCTGCTTGGATACATCGCGCGCAAAGGAACTGCTGGACTGGCAGGCACAGGTGAGTTTTGAGGAAGGCCTCAAGCGCACCATCGCCTGGTTCAGAGAGAATCAGGATGACCTGCGCGAAGTGGTATATGGGTAACAGCCATCAAGCGATCGAGCCACTGAGGCATCAAGGTATACCTAAGATGGCTTGGTGCCTCGATGCCTTGATAACTTCTTATGCGAATTCTCTTCGTCAATCAGTTCTACTGGCCTGACGCCGCGGCGACGGCGCAGCAGATGAGTGATTTGGCGGAGCACCTGGTCGAGCGCGGACATGAGGTCACTGTTTACTGCGCGCGCGGGCAATACCAGGAAGGTTCCACCCAACGCGCGCCGCGCTATGAGCAACACCGAGGCGTACATATTCGACGTCTGGCTGTACCGAGCCTGGGCAAGAAGAAGTTCATTGCGCGGGTGATGGAGTACGCGGGTTTTCATCTGCTGTGCGGTTTGCGGATGCTGTTGGCGGGTTGGCGTTACGATGCGGTGATCACGCTGACCACGCCGCCGTTGATCGGGCTTTACGCCACGTTCTTGAAATGGCTCACACTTGGTCGCACGAAACACCTTTGCTGGTCGATGGACCTTCACCCGGATTGTGAATTCGCCCTGGGCATGTGGAGCCCGAAGCATCCCTTGTTCGCCACGTTGAACTGGCTGAACGGTTTGCACTTTCGCCAGGCGCACGCGGTGGTGGCGCTTGGCCATTGCATGGCGGGACTGCTGCGCAACAAGCGCGTGAAGGAAGATCGCCTGCACGTGATCGGTGTATGGAGTTGGGCGGATCAGATTGAAGCGCGCTCACTCGATTCATCACCGTTGCTTACTGAGCATGGTCTCGATGGCAAGTTCATCGTGATGTATTCCGGCAACGCGGGACTTGCCCACACCTTCGATGCGGTGAACGAAACGATGCTGCGGCTGAAAGATGATGACCGCATTCGCTTCCTCTTTGTGGGTGCGGGCAAGCGATTGGATGAGGTCGAAGCCTTCGCCAAAGAACACGACCTGACCAACTTCATGCGGCTACCCTACTTCCCGCGCGAGCAGTTGAACGATTCACTGGCGATGGGGCATGTGCATCTGGCAACGCTGATTCCGTCCATGGCGGGCATCGCTGTGCCATGCAAAACGTACGGCATCATGGCGGCCGGTCGTCCGCTGCTGTTCGTGGGTCCGCCGGAAAGCGATATCGCGCGACAGGTGACCGAAGCGGAGTGCGGCCACGTGGTGCACCCTGACGATCCCGACGCGCTGGTCGAACACATCCAGCGCATGGCCGACGACACCAGTGAATGCGAACGCCTCGGCACCAACGGCCGGGTTTACATGTTGAAGCACCACGAGCGCGCAGTGGGATGCAAAGCGTGGACGGAATTGATTGAAGGGCTAAAGCCTGCTAAAGACTGATCGTTGGCGCGGCGCGGATGCCTGCATCATCCACTTCGAAGAATTCCTCTTTCTTGAAGCTGAACATGTTGGCGATGATGCTGGAAGGGAACTGCTCGACGCGGGTGTTGATATCGCGCACATTGGCGTTGTAGAACCGGCGGGCGGCCTGGATGCGGTCTTCGGTGTTGGCCAGTTCCTTCTGCAGTTCCAGGAAGTTTCGGCTGGCTTTCAGCTCAGGGTAATCTTCCGACACGGCGAACAGTTTTTTCAACGTGCCCACCAACAGGTTTTCATCGAATGCCTGTGCTTCAGGTGAACCGGTGGAATCGATCGCCTGTTGTCGCGCTTTGGTCACGGCTTCGAGTGTTTCGCGTTCGTGCGCTGCGTAACCCTTGACCGTTTCCACCAGGTTGGGAATCAGGTCGTAACGGCGGCGGAGTTCGGTATCGATGCCGCTCCAACTTTCGCGCACATGCTGGCGCAGACGTACGAGGCCGTTGTACGTGCCGATCAACCAGATGATTGGCACGACCAACAACAACAGTGGCGCGCAGCAACAAATCAGTTCAGGGCCCATGGGTGTTCTCCATCAGACTGCGCCCATCATAGCGTCAACCCCTGCTGCTGCTTCACGTAATCAGGCAGGCGGTCGAGGATGCCTTCGAGCACGCCGATGGCCTGCTCGTATTCCTGCGGGTTCAATCGTCCGCTGCGGTAGGCCAACGTCCAATCTTCGGCGAATTCAATCGTGAAGCGCGGCTGACTCAGCAGGAACTCCATCGTGCGCGCGTGAAGCACATCGTACGCCCATTTGCGATCCGGGCTTTTCACCCGGAACTTGCGGCTGAACTCGGCGGATTCAAAATCGATGTCATCAAACCCCAGGGCATCGGCAATGCGGTGAAAGAAATTTTCACTGCCGATGCTCAACGACTTCAACACAAACAACGGCTCAAGCAACACGCCACTGAAGTACCAACTGGTCGTGGTGGTTTTGCCATCCTTATCGCGCGATGTGGTTTCGTAGTGATAGCAGAATGCGATCAATTTTCGATGATTCCACTGGCCGCGCATCACCTCGAAAGCGTAGCGATCACGCTCGCCCTGCCGGAAACACTTGAACTGCGGAAAGCGGTCTTTGAAGTGACGATCCTTACCCGGCGCCAGGACAAGCCTTTTTGCTTTCGCCCAACGCGCAACAGCGCTTTGCCGTTCGCGCTCGCGCTTGCTGCCCACGATGGCAGCGCGGATGATCAAGACCACAATCGCCACGAAGCCGATTGCAGTTGCGATCATCACCAACCCACCGCAGCAGGGAAGGCCCACCACCGGCAGCATTTCCAAGGGCGAACCGTTCACAGCGATATCCCCTGTTGTTGTTTCACGTAATCGGGCAGTTGATCCAGCACACCCTCGACCAGGGCGATCGCCTGCTCAAATTCGACCGGCGACATGCGCTTGCTGTGCCAGACCATCACCAGGTTGTGATCAAACTGGAACGGGTAACGGGGGGCGGACAGCAGGTATTCCATCACCCGCGCGTGAAGCACATCGTAGGCCCATCTGCGGTCCGGGCTGGATACGTAGAACTGGCGGCTGAACTCGGCGGATTCAAAATCAATGTCGTCAAAACCGAACGCGCCTTTCAGTTTGTCGAACACCCCTTCGTTGCGCACCACCAGCGGCTTGAGGGGTAGTCTGGGTTCGATCAGCACGCCGGAAAAATAGTGATCCGACCGGTTCTTCCCGCTGCCGGTGGCGTAGTGGTAATCAAAGGCCCGGATGCGCCGGCCGCGGTAATCTCCGATCGCGCAGTTGTACGCATACCGACTATGCCCACGACGCAGGCATTTGAATTCCGGGTAACGATCGTCAAAGCGACGATCCTTCGCGGGGTTAAATGCCAGGCCACGTGCGCGTGCCCAATCGGCCAGTTCCTTCCGTCGCTTGTGAGACGCAAAGATGCTGTACACGATCATCACGGCGACAAACGCGATAAACAGCGGAACGAAACATGCACCCATTCCATCCATCTTGGGTGCATGATACCGCGCAAGGTGGTCTTAGTTTTGCGAACGAGGCTGGCTGTATTCTTACCCGCTGGTCTGGGCAGCGAGTTGCGCCAGGCTGGCCAACGCGCTTTGCTGAGACTGCATTTGCGCCAAAGAGATTTCCATGGCCGCATACTGCTGTTCCAACCGACCGCGCTTCGACGCCAGCAGAATGTTCAGGTTGTCGATGCGGTCGTTGGCCAGTTCGATCTGGCTGTCGATGTTGTTGGTGGTGTTGGTGAGGCGGCCGTCGATGGAATCGGTGAGGCTTTCCAGGAGTGTTTCGAGTACGGCACCCACGCCGCTGGCGGTCACGGTGGTGCCGCTGGCGGGAATGGAAATACCCTCGGCGAGGTTCTCATCATCCGCAGCCTCTTCGGTCTTCAAACTGAACAATTCGGTGACCGCTTGCAGATCGGTGGCCATGGCGTCGCGGAACTTGGCTTCGTCGAACGTGAGCTTCGCCCCACTGCTAATGTTGATGCCCACCTGTGAGAGATATTGGTAGCGACCAGTCACATCGGAATATTGCCGGGTGATCACGTCGTACATCTGGTTGCGAATCGTGGCGAGCGTGGGGTCGCCCAGCAGGATGCCGCGTTGTTCGGTTTCCTCGTTGTACGAGTCATAATCGTTCATCTGATCGATGGCAGCGTTGAACCGCGTGACGAAGCTGTTGACCGAGCTGACGATCAGTTCATTGTCCTGCTGCACCGTGACTTGTACCGCGGTGTCGCTGGTGCCAAGCAGATCGACCGTCACGCCATTGATGGTATCGGTGAGGCTGTTGGTGCTGCTGGTGAGTGCGACCGCCTGCGCGGGGTCGGATGCGCCGAAGAACACAACCGCATCCGACGCTTCGGTGAGGGTGGACATGCTCAGGTCGAGCAGGCCATCCTCTACCAGGAACTCGCCGCTGCGCCCGCT
>JANQFT010000385.1 GCA_028277685.1 Phycisphaeraceae bacterium | reverse complement strand
TATTGCCCATGCCTGCCGATGCTGAAATCCTGCTGGATGAACTGGCCGACGTGGCCGATCGGTTGGAGATCATCGTGCGCCGCGTTCCCCTCGGGGGTGAGGGCGGCGGCCTGGCGCAAATCCGCGGGCTATGGGTGCTGTACATCGACACCCAGGCTGCCCCACCCGACCAGCTCGACCGACTGACCGATCAGATGTCCCGCCATCCCGGCGTGCAGGATGTTTATGTCACTCCCGTACTGCGCGAGATGTTGGAATGAGGGAATGGTGGAAGCTCGAATCTCGAAGTTCGAAACCTGAGGAACACTGCCTCATTCGAACTTCGAGATTCGAATTTCGAGCTTGGCGCACCCACAGCACCGCATACCCACACACTGCCAGTAGCTCCACGCCATATTTGACGCCTACCACCCCCCCCGCTATCTTGCTCGATTCTGTGCGAAATACCGCGGGAATACCCCCGTAAGTTCCCCCAACGGAGGCCGGATATGGCGATTGAGATTCTGACCGCAAATGATGGTTCGCTTGCCCCCCTGCAGGACAAAACTGTGGCGGTACTGGGCTACGGCAGCCAGGGCCACGGACACGCCCAGAACGCGCGTGAAAGCGGCATCAACGTAATCGTTTCCGAACTGGAAGGCACGGACAACTACAAGCTGGCCGTGGAGCATGGCTTCACCCCGATCGCCGCCGATGAAGCGGTCAAGCAGGCCGACATGATCATCGTCACCCTGCCTGATGAAGTGCAGCCGGCCGTATACGACAAGCAGATCGGCCCGAACCTCACCGCCGGCAAAACGCTCTGCTTCACCCACGGTTTCAACATTCACTACAAGACGATCGTGCCGCCCGCCGACGTCGATGTGATCATGGTCGCCCCGAAAGGTCCGGGTCACCTGGTGCGTGATGAATTCGTCAAGGGTGCCGGCGTGCCGTGTCTGATCTGTGTCGAGCAGAACGCCAGCGGCAACGCGAAAGATACCGCCCTCGCATGGGCCATCGCCATCGGCTCCGCCCGCGCGGGTGTGCTCGTCTCCACCTTCAAAGACGAAACCGAAACCGACCTGTTCGGCGAGCAAACCGTGCTGTGCGGCGGCCTGACCGCGCTGATCAAGGCTGGTTTTGAAACTCTCGTCGAAGCCGGCTACGAACCGGAAATGGCTTACTACGAATGCTTCCACGAAGTAAAGCTGATCGTCGACCTGCTGTACGTGGGCGGCCTGAACTACATGCGTTACTCGGTTTCCAACACCGCCGAGTGGGGCGCCCTGCACGTCGGCCCGCAGATCATCGGCCCCGAGGTGAAGGAAAACATGAAGAAGGCGCTCAAGGCCGTCCAGGATGGCACCTTCGCCAAGGAATGGCGCGCCGAATACGAAGCCGGCCTGCCCAACTTCAAAGCCGCCTACGATGCCGACAAGAACAGCCAACTCGAAGAAACCGGCAAGAAGCTCCGCGCGATGATGCCGTTCCTCGACACCAAAACCGTGCCGGGTGAAGGTTGACCATAAGTGAATCGCAAAAATATGGAAGCTCCAGGCGAAAGCTTGGGGCTTTTTCTATGCGCGGTTCCATGCCCTCGGCAATATACCTGGCGACATGGACGTTCTATTCAGCAGAAGCTGAAGGGATGTCTATGCGTCGTCACATTCTCGGATGGATGATCTTTTTGTTACTCCTGATCGCGGGTTCGTCTGGCGCACAGCCAATGGAGGAGCGTGGTTCGCGCAAACCGGTCCGTCTTATGGGTGAACCGGTCAACGCGGGCTTCGTGCTGGTCGATGGGAGATACCTCGACCGCCCATATCGTGTGTCAGTGGATGACGAAGCCGTGCAGGTCAACGGCGTCGCCTTGCCGCAACTGCGCACGTGGCGCAGCAGGCGAGGTGAAGGACGGCGGGGCGGCCAACGCGGCAGCCCACGCGAGCTCAGCCCCACACACCTGGCTGCTATGATCGAGAGACGGCTGAACGACGGCGGCATGGTCTTCGTCCACGGCGAAAACTTCGGGCAAGTTCTGTCCGGCTACGAGTCCGTCGCCGCAATCACCACCCTGCACACCGATGGCCCGATCGACCAGCGCATCGAACGTCTGCAGTCTCTGGTCCGGTTCCCCGTGCACTCGGCGACGTGGCGCGCCATACTCGAGGCCCATCAGCCCAGTGACTGGGCACAATCCGAGGCGGCCCAACAGCAGTCGGCGTGGGAGACCCGTCGCCATGGCCACGCGGCAGACGACGATCTGTCGTTGTTCCTTCGCACGGTCTCGCGCTTTATGCCGGTCGCAGCAATGTTAGCGCTGGTGTTGGCTATCGGGGCGTTGGTGCGCCTGGGCATGGAGTCGATCCAGTGTCCGACTGAACATCGGCACTGGCGACACATCGATGCATCCGGCGAGCGGTCTCGACTGGTTCTCAAACTGCTCGGGCTGCTCGCGGCGCTCAATCTGATCGACCTGCTGTTCACTACCGTGGGTCATCAAGCCGGCATGATCATCGAGTTGAACCCGGTGGGCCGGTCGCTGCTGAACAACCCACTGTTGCTCACCGTATTCAAACTCGCCTTCGCTGGAGCCGGCATCGTGGTACTGGCCAAACTGCGTCAGCGCCGCGCCGCGGAGGTCGCCAGTTGGTGGCTGTGCCTGACATACACCGTGCTCATGCTGCGATGGGTCGGAGCGACTTCACTGCTGATCGCCTGACCAGAAGCCCACGTCCGCGATCAGCGCGTCGATCTCTTCATCCGTCGTTTGCCACGAGCACATGAAGCGGGCGGCGTTGCCGATGAAGGTGTAGAAGTGCCAGCCGCGGGCGAGCAGGTGGTCGGCGATCTTGTCGGGCAGGTGGACGAAGACGCCGTTGGCCTGGGTGGGGTGGGCTAAGGTGATACCGTCGATGGCGAGCAGGCCCTCAGCCAAACGCTTCGCGCAGTTGTTGGCGTGGGTGGTGTGTTTTTGCCAGGCGTCGCCTTCGAGCAGGCCGACCCAGGGGGCGGCGAGGTAGCGCATTTTGGAGGCGAGTTGGCCGGCCTGTTTGCAGCGGTAGTCGAATTCGTGGGCCAGGTCGCGATCGAAGAACACCACGGCATCACCCACGGGTGCACCGAGTTTGGTGGTACCGAGGCACAGCACATCGACACCCACATCGTGCGTGATGGCGCGCGGTTTCACGCCGAGTGACACCACGGCGTTGGCGAAACGGGCGCCATCTATGTGCACGCGCAGGCCTTGCCGCTTCGCGGCTTCGCACACGGCAGCGAGTTCATCCGCCGTGTAGACCGTGCCCAGTTCGGTGGCTTGCGTGACACTCACCACACGCGGTTTGGGGTAATGAATATCGCTGCGCTTACCTACCAGTCGATCGATTTCCTCGGGAAGTAACTTCCCACTGTCTGATTCGGTCAGCAGGAGTTTGATGCCGTTGGAAAAGAATTCCGGTGCGCCGCATTCATCGGTTTCCAGGTGGGCGAAGTCGCTGCAGATGACACTGTGGTACGACTGGCAGAGCGAAGAGACAACCATGGAGTTGGCAGCCGTGCCGTTGAAGGCGAAGAACACTTCGCAATCACATTCGAACCAGTCGCGGATGAGGTCGGCAGCTTTGGCGGTCCAAACATCATCACCGTAGCCCGGCGCGTAACCGGCGTTGGCCTGCTCGAGCGCGGCCCACGCTTCGGGACAGACACCGGCGGTGTTGTCGCTGGCGAACTGGTATCCGGGTTGGATGTTGGTGCTACTCATATCTGCGTCCTGCGGCTTGAGGCAACGCGGCAAAGCCGCGGCGCTAAATGTCTGACCTCTGACCTCTGACCTCTGACCTCTGACCTCAATTGATACCACGAACGCCGCTGCCGCGCAACTGCAATATCAATCCGACCACTTCGCCGGGTTCTGCCTGAAGTACCTCATCAGCAATTCATACAACTCGGGGAGTTTACGTTGCATCGACCTTGGTTTCTCAAAGAACGCTTCGGTGGCGACGGCGAAGAACTCCGCGGGGTTGGTCGCGCCGTATTGGCGGAGCACGCTGCAGCGGTCTTCACGCAGATCGTCGTAGTGATCGGTCATCACGCGAATCCAGTTGTCCAGTTGTTCGCGTGATGCGAGCGGGGGTGTGCCGTCTGCGGAGTGATCGAGAAAGTCGAGCGCGTGGGCGAATTCGTGGAAAACCACGTTGTGCCCATCATCAGGATTCATCGCCCCACCACGCACCGCATCCCACGCCAAAGCAATGGGACCATCCTGCGAGGCGACGCCATGGATACTCACCCCGGGCGGCAATCCATCGTGTCGATCGGTGTCCATCAAGGTGTAGGGATAGACAAAAATTGACCCGACTCGTTTGTAGTAATCGTGTTCGATGTGCAGGATGAGCAAACAGGCCTGGGCGGCGATGGAGAGTTTGATGCGATCGGTCAGTTCCAGCCCTTCGCGCGGCTCCCAGTATTTTTCCTCCATGAAGATGCGGGCCATATCGAGCAGTTGCCACTGCTCGTCGCGCGACAGACGCTGGAAGAACGGCAAGTCTTCTTTGAGCCAGCTTTCCCATTCCGGGGGGGCGGGTTTGGCCAGCAGAATCTTGCGTCGCCGGTTTTTGAACCATCTGAACACCATGCACGTATTGTAGGTAAATCGCTGCGGCAAACAGCAAAGGATCGTTTACCCCGTATCGCGTGGACGTTACCATGCTTGAAACTCTCTTGGTTGGTGGGTGTTTCGAACAGGAGCAATGATCATGCGAGCAACCGTCTTTGCGTTGACGTTGTTAATGGTGGCGACCGTCAGCCTGGGCCAGGCCACGCTGAGTGGGGTGAACCTTGGGCAACATGCCACGGGCCCGCGTGTCTCGGCCGATGACCTGCGCGGGAAAGTGGTGCTGTTTGAGTACTGGGGCAACACCTGCCCGCCATGTATTCGATCGATCCCGCATCTGGTGCACTTGCAGGAAACCTACGACCGCGAGAAGTTCATCATCGTGGCCAACCAGGTTTGGGGCGGCAGTGCGAGCAATGCGGGAAATATCTGGAAACGGCATGCCGGCGGCAAAGATATCGTCTCGGTGATCAACGGTGGGAGTTTGCCCGGTGCGAATGTGCGCGGCGTGCCGCATTGTTTCCTGTTCAATCATGAAGGCAAACTGGTCTTCAACGGTCATCCGGCGCGCGTGGATGAACACGTAGCCAAGGCGGTGGCTGCGGTGCCCCCACCCCTGCTCGCCGGGGTGGAACTGGAAGTGCTGAATCAGGAAGGAAAACTGATCGCCAGCATGAAGCGAAACATGAGCACAACGCTCAATCGCCTGCGCACCATGGCGGGCGATCCCTCGCACAAAGGGCACGATGAAGCCACGTTGATTCTTGAACATGTCGAAGCGTGGGCGGAAAAGACATACACCAAGGTATCGACCAACCCGAAGGACGATCCGAAGCGTACCCAGTCCCGCTTGGACGAAGCGTTGAAGCTGTTGCGCGGCGATGTGCTTGGTCGCCAGTTTGAAGACCTTGATAAACAACTGCGAAACGATCCATCATTCACCAGTGAACTGCGTGCGATGCGGGCCTTCGAAAAACTGCAGCACCGTGCGAGTATGGTGGCCAACATGCGTCCGGGGTCGAAGGCCAACAACATGCGCAACGGCCTGCGGCGTGACATCGCCAAGCTCAAAAAACGTTTTCCCGACACCAAGGCCGCAAAGAAAGCGGATGAATTGGCGCGGCAACTCAACCTGTAACGGCACAGGAAGCAGCGCTTCGTACTCGTGATGACGCACGTTTTTCTGACGACGCAGGATGGTGATGATCTGCTGCCACGTCTGCCACAGGCCACGTGGACACGAAGGCAAATCATCACGAATCAGCCCATGCAGTTTGCCAAGGTTGTGACACGGCACCACGGCGTGCGTTGGATCTTCGTTCATTCCACGGCGACGGGCTGCATCGACGCCGGGGCGCGGCCGGTCCGACGAACGACGGCGAAGCGATCAAAGCAGGCTTCGAACGCCTCGATCACCGCAGGATCAAAGTGCGTGCCCGCGTCCTGAACAATCATCGATCGGGCCACATCGGTATTGAACGCCTGTTTGTAAACGCGCACGGAGGTGAGCGCGTCGAACACATCAGCCAAAGCACAGATACGGGCTGCCAAAGGAATCTGCTGGCCTTGCAGACCATCGGGATAGCCCGAACCGTCCCACCGCTCATGATGATGGCGGGCGATGTCGATGGCCATGCTCAGGAACGAACCCGGCTGGCCCTGTTTCAGCACTGACGACAACGCTTCGGCACCGATCAAGGTGTGCTGCTTCATCATGTCGAATTCGTTGTCGGTCAAACGACCGGGCTTGAGCAGGATGACATCGGGCACACCAACCTTGCCGATGTCATGCAGCGGGCTGGATCGGTAGATATTGCTGATAAACGCTTCGTCGATCTGATCGGTGTAAGGGCCGCGCTGGGAAAGCTCGGTACACAGTAGCAGGCAGTACTCACGAATGCGCTCGAGATGTTCACCCGTTTCCGGATCGCGCGATTCGGCCAACTTCGCCAGGGCAAACACAATCAGTTCGCGGGTGCCGGTCAGTTCGATGGTCTGCTGTTCCACCACATCTTCCAACTGCCGATTGTCACGGGCCAACATAGCGCGGGCCTGGTCCAGTTCCTTCAGGGCGGCATGCAGGCGAAGCTGCACCCGTGCCTTGGCCAACAGTTCTTCCTCATCAAACGGTTTGACCAGATAATCGTCAGCCCCCGCTTCGTA
>JANQFT010000310.1 GCA_028277685.1 Phycisphaeraceae bacterium | reverse complement strand
CGCGAGCCGACCATTTCACCCGTGGCCAGGTGTTGTCGATACGTCTTATTCATACCGAAGGCACCGGCGGCGGGGGTGGCGGGTCTGCAGCGCTATCGTTTGCGGGTTGATCCTGGTGCGGACGGAATCGATCGAGCTGCCCGACAAACCATGGAACACTGATCAGCAGCATCACGCTTGCCCACGTGGCGGCAAACACCATACAGGAGAAGCGATAGTCATCGCTGGCCAGGCCGAACGGGTTGGGTAGCCAGAATATGGTGGCATTGCGTGAATCCCACGGACTGGCGTTCATGATCAACTGTCCGACAAACAACGTGAAGACGGTACCAGCGGCTATCAATATTAAGGCCAACGCCCAGGTGTGTGACTTCCGAATGAACCCACGCAGCACGTACCGTTGCAGCATGATCGACGTCATACAGTATGCGAAGGCGTAAAGCGGTATGCCCATCGCGCCGGCGAACACTTCACTGTCTATTTCATGGTGCCAGGAGAACCAATCGGGTTGATGCTGCCAGACCATACCCAACAGTGCGGTCGTCAGCGCCATGCCAACCGCCCACAGCATTCCACCGCCGCTGCCACTATAGAGGAAGAAGACCATCCATCGTTTGATAGGATTCTCAGGAATGGTACGAGCGATGCGCACACCCCAGTTTTCCCGTTCACTAGTGGCGATCAACATACCGAGTACTGCATAAAGCATCGTGAGAATCAGCCACACGCCCAGCACTTCCGCTTGTTGAATTTCTATCGCCCATAATAAGGCAGCGATCGTACCAATCAGCCACACGGCGCTCATGTAGAGTCGCACGGGCAGTGCTTTGTTGGCCGAGGGTGGCTTTATCAGTGCGACGGAGAAAACGAACATCTGCCCCATCAGTAATACTGCAAACGCAATGACAGTAAGTGCCGGTCCCCAGAAGTCCCAGTTCCCCATCGTACTGCCGATACCGAATTCTACTGCGGCGGCCGATCCAGCGATGGTGTAACCGATCATCATCAGCAGCGTGCCCATCAAACCCAGGCCCAGCAGAACTCGGGCGACCAGGCTGGGGGTGATGCTGGCAACGAAGATAGCTAAGTGAATGGCGACCAACACGACGATGAAGCCCAGCCCAAGCACGAAGAAAATGCTGGGCAGGTCGACGCCACGCATCAGATACGTGAGGGTCATGAAGGGCATGCACGCGGAGTAAATGAGTACCGCCAGCAATGTGGTCGCGAGCAGCTTTCCCCAGATAACTGCCCGAGGCGGAATGGTGGTGATGAACATCAGGTCCGTATTCATGTCCGACCGTTCGAATGCCATACGAATGCCTGCATACAAAGGAAGAAACAGAATGCAGGTGATGACCAGCACGGCCTGAAAGAAGTAGAGCGCAACGCGGCCGCTTCCCAGATCAGTGCCGCGTGAGACATCGCTAAACAACAGAAACCCGCCAAGCACCAACAACGAGACGATGAGGAACAGCATCAGTACTGCTGCAATGAAGCGTCCCTTCACCGCCTGCCGGAGTTCCTTAAGCACGATCGGGTTGATGTTGCTATCGAGTTTATGCGAGATCATGCCAATCAATGATCAATCTCCGCTATGGGCGTACTGAACATTCTTCCGGTTTTGTCGAAGCGCCATTTCACAACACTTGTTTCACATGTCGCACTCACTGCACTTTGCCCTCGGTGATGTTCATGAAGATTTCTTCCAGATGAGTTTGGCGCTGTTTGAACTCAAGGATGCGGAAACCTTTGTGCAGGATGGTTTCGAGGATGTCGCAGCAGGCGTCTTCGTCGCCGCTGATGTGCGCTTCGACTTCAGGGCCGACCAGGCGGACATCTTCCACGTTCGCTGTTTGCAGCAGTTCTTTGTAAAGGTCTTCCACGCGATCGAGCGGTCGGATGGTCACGGTGATGTGCCCGCGATCTTCACCATGAACCTGTTTGGTGATTTCATCCAGCGTACCAGCACGCAGCAGATGACCATGCTCGATGAACACTGCGCCATCACAGATTTCGTGC
The DNA here is from genome assembly GCA_028277685.1 of Phycisphaeraceae bacterium. Classification (GTDB taxonomy): domain Bacteria; phylum Planctomycetota; class Phycisphaerae; order Phycisphaerales; family Zrk34; genus JANQFT01. Next base: position 2,385 of record JANQFT010000310.1, on the reverse strand, counting down.
AGTTCACTGAGAATATGCGAGCTGATGAGGATCGCTTTGCCCTGATCGCGCAGGGCCGTCAGCAGTTCGCGTAGTTCCACCCGGGCACGGGGGTCGAGGCCAGCGGCAGGTTCATCCATGATCAGCAGCGGTGGATCATGCACCAGGGCGCGGGCGAGGCTCACGCGTTGCTTCATCCCCTTACTGAGTGACTTGAGCATCTTCTCTTTGATGCCCTGCAGGTTGGCAAACTCCATGATGCCGGCCACGGTTTGATCGCGATTTTTGCCTTTCAGTCCGTAAGCCCGAGCGAAAAAATCAAGGTAATCACGCACAGAGATATCACGGTGAGTGGGCAGGCTGTCCGGCATGTAACCGACGAGGCGGCGGGCAGTTTCAGGTTCCTGGATGATACTGATGCCGTCGATGAGCGCATCGCCGGCAGTGGGTTCATCAAGGGTGGCCATGATGCGTATGGTGGTGGTTTTGCCCGCGCCGTTCGGACCGACAAAACCAAAGATCTGTCCACTGGCAAACTTGAACGAGATACCATCAACCGCTTTGGTTTGGCCGAAGTAACGTTTTAGATTCTGAACTTCAATCCGCATCGATCGCCTCTTTCGCGAAGCCGTAGACCACCGTACGGGCCTGACGTGTTTTCAGGTTGTTCAAGCCTTCTTCCATAAACGGGGCGGATTCAAGCACCGCGATGTACGTGTTGGGTTGCAGGTATTCATGCGCATAACGGTCTGACCCGAGGCGTCGTATCTCACCCAGCCAGTCGGATGCGAACACGCGCTGGCGGAGTTTCTCAGGTGTGCCTTTGGCCTTGTCGGTCGCATGAAGTTTGAGCGTAGTCGTGCCGCCGGCATCAACATTCATCGCATGGAAGACGCGGCCGTCACTATCCGCCGCCCACAAGCTCAACACATCGCTCCCCAATCCGTTGGTGACTTCCAGTGTGGTGGAAGTTTGTTTTTTGAAGTTGAGTCTTTCGCGTTGCAGCGGCTCACTTTTTCGCACCAGGAAGTGAGCAGGCACACGCGCGATGACCCAACCGTTGGATAAGTGCTGGTTGGTGTTCCAGTTCATGCTGCGTGAGCGACCATCGCCGTAACTGCCCGAATCGTGATGCGGGGTGAGTTCGGTGTCGTACCCGAAGGTGAGACCGCGCAGCGGGGTAATGGGAGCATAGAACGCGCTCCAGCCAATGCTGGTGGCGCGTTGGGCCGCTTCATCCAGAATAGTCACACTTTCCACCCGCGCCTTGCCGCGCCATCCTTCAGCGAACGTGGCGTAACCGATCACCACCAGACAGGTGAACAGGCTGATGACCGGTACCGTCCACAGCAGCCACATGCGTTTGCGCATCTTTGCCAACACGATCAGGTTCACAGGACCGATCGTCACGGCAAACAACAACATCACCACAAATAACCCGCGGACGGGAATGCCCAGTTCCTTCACCACGGGGAAGGCATTGTTAGCCGACTCCACCCCGCGAATGAATTGAAATGGCTGGCTGGTACGCTCAGCCGATCGCCAGATGCGACCGGCCGGCCGGCTGAAGTCGGACTGCTTCTGCTTGGAGCCGGTAATATAAATGACGCCGAACCCGCACATGTAGGTGTTAAGGTCGTTTTCAGGCACGTGGTAGCGCGACCATGCCTTGGGGGGTTGCATGTCGCCTTTGATGATGAGACACCCGCCGCATTCCACGTATCGAAGTACAGCATTGCGCACTTCCGAAGGCATGGCTTCAAATTCACCCGCCGTCACCGTGACCGCATCGAACCGGGAATAGCCCAGCCATTGACGCGACCATGTTTTTACGGGCACTTCACTGACGAAACTGCCCAGCGAACGCCCCGATGCCCCACTGTCATTGAACGAACTCCAAAATGATGCACCCACGCCCTGGCTGGAAAGGATGGCGACCTCGCCCCCACCGTAATGTCCCCAGCGCTGAATGTGTTCCGGCATGGCGACCATCAGGCTATCGCGCTGTTTGCGACCATCAATCGCAACACCCAAACCATTTCCACCTAGCGGTACCGGCGGTTGAAGGAGCGACACGCGCATCGTCGTGTCTGCGGCAATGGTGATGCTGCGCTCGATGCTGCGCATTGAATGGTCGCCTGCCCCCCAGGCACGTCGCGGCATATAGAAGGTGACGTTATGATCGCTCGTCTTCGATCGGTTGATCACCGTGATGCGATACTCAAGATAGCCGTGATGTGTTCCGCCTGAACCTGCTACCGAGCGGGCGGGAGGATCGACGTTGATAACGATGTCGCCGAATTTCTGCGCCGCTTGTGCCTGGATTGCTCCGAGCAACACCAGACCGATGACCGCAACCAACCCGTGTCTACACCGCATCAGCGTCCTCTTGTTTATTTGTTTCAA
>JANQFT010000304.1 GCA_028277685.1 Phycisphaeraceae bacterium | reverse complement strand
TGTGGCGCCAATGGCTGATTGAAGGCGCCCGCAAGGAAGCCAGCATCATCCGGGCGATAGCCGACCAAGCCCAGAAAGTGGCCAAAAAGAACCCGGATTATGATTGGCAGACCGCCACGCTTTCTCAGTTAAGTCAGGCCCAGGAACATTTCGAGGGTTTCGGCGAAACGGGCGAATACGTGCTTGCCTGGCGTGATGGCGATGAGGTGCGGTTCGTTCTCCGTCGGCAGATTGCCTTGGGAATCGACAAACTGCCCACCAACAGCGTCCCTTTCGGCAGCGAACTGGCCCAACCCATGCAGCGGGCCTTGCAGGGGCATGCCGGCTGGATGTATGGCAACGACTATCAGGGCCACCGTGTTCTGGCCGCTTATAAACAGGTGCAGGGCACCCCTTGGGCTGTCGTCGACAAGATCGACGTGTCGGAAATGCAGTATCCGTTCATCAAGTACGGCAGCCTGGCGGTGCTGGCTGCGTGCCTTCTGATTCCAACCGCGTTCGTCATCTTCCGAAGAATCACCAACCCCATCGCACATCGCATGGACGAGTCGGCGATGCGCATGGAATCGATTCTCATGTCTGCGGGCGAAGGCATCTGCGAACTGGATAGCCGCGGCCGTGTCCTGTTGGCCAATCCTGCAGCCCTCCATATGTTGGGGTGGACGTTGGACGAACTGATCGACAAGGATTTTCACGCACTGGTGCATGCAGGCCAGAACGAGGACGAAGCAGATACCGAACCATACTGCCCTTTGCGTGCGACCTTGCAGGATAGTCAAACCCACAGCGCTTCGAACGAAACCTTCTGGCGCAAAGATGGCACCAGCTTCTGTGTGGATTACACCACCGCCTGTAAACAGCCGGGTGATGTTTCCCTGGGTATCGTCATGACCTTTCGTGATGTCACCACCCGCATTCTCACCGAACAGGATCTGAAGGCGGCCAATGCCGACCTTAAGCAGAGAAACAGCGAGATGGAGCAGTTCATCTATCTCGTCTCGCACGATCTCAAATCACCCCTGGTCACCATTCAGGGGTTTACAGGCCACATCCAGAAAGACATTCAGGCCCAACGTCTGGATCAATTGCCTGGGTTCATGAACCGAATCCAGGCGGCGGTCGATCGGATGAAGCTTCTGATCGACAGCCTGTTGGACCTCAGCCGGATCGGCCGGGTGGCCACCCCCTCAAGCGATGTGGACATCAATGAACTGTTGGCACAGATGGTTGACCGCTACGAAGCTGAACTCCAAGCCAAAGGTGTAACCGCCTCGATCCAGCCAAACACCCCCAAGATCTATGGCGATCGTTCCCGGATCGAACAGGTCTTTGAGAATCTGCTGGTCAACGCCATCCACTATGGCTGCACTGCGGAAAAACCAACGATCACCGTGGGGTGCGTCACCAGGGATGGTTACCATCAATTCTCTGTGCGCGACAACGGCGCGGGCATCGCGCCGGAGTATCACGATCGAATCTTTCAGTTGTTTCGACGACTGACCGCTGACAAAGACAGTACTGGCGTGGGCCTTGCCATCGTCCGCAGGGTGATGGAAGTCCATAATGGCCGGGCATGGGTTGAGTCCACACCTGGAGAAGGAGCCACCTTCTGGGTCGCTTTCCCCACAAACGGTCATCAGGTAGCACCCCGTATGATAGAACAGGAGGCATATAGCCCATGGCGACCGAAGCAGAAGCCCGATTGATGCATTTCCTGCTGGTGGAAGACGACGACGATCATGCGTTTCTGGTCGACACCGCCTTGAAAGAAAACCATGTCGTCAACGCGGTCAAAAGATTGTCCGACGGCGCCTCGGCCATTGAATACCTGTTTGAGGGTGTCAAAAGTGGCCAACACCCCCGACCGGATGTGATTCTGCTGGACCTCAAACTGCCCAAGGTCGACGGCCACGACATCCTCCAACGCATTAAGGAAGATCCGGTGCTGAAGACGATTCCCGTCGTGGTCCTGACCACCTCCGATGCGGAAACCGACCGGATCAAAGCCTACCAGTCCTATGCGAACAGTTACCTGAGCAAACCCATCGACTTCGACAAGTTTCACCAGATGATCCTGGCGCTGGGCTTGTACTGGTCCGCATGGAACCAACCGCCGGCAAAAGACCAAACAGAATAGGGAACACCCCCCCCGCGAAAGTGCGTGGAGGTGTCGTGATGGAAAGTACGGAACAGCTAACGCCCGGTCGCATTTTTTTGTTGCTGACTCACCCAGCGGTGGCGTTTCTTGTTGATGTTGGGGTCTTCGCCCATCCAGACCCAGAGTTTGATCAGGCCGTTCTGGTGGGCGGAAGCGAAGAAGCTGCCGTCGGTGTTGAAGTCGATGTACTCCGCGTTATCACCCGCCCAGACTTTGTGCGCGATGGGAATGTAATCGTTGGCGTACTTACGGATGTCGGCAAAGCGATACACATAGATGTAAGGATCATGACCCGCGTGCGCGATGTAATCACCGCTGGGGTGCCAGGCGATGGATTCGATTTTCTTCCCGGTGTGGTTGAACGACTTGAGTAACTTGCCCGTGCGCCATTCCCACAGGTATGCCGTGCCGCGTGATGTGCCGCCCTGGCCCACGGCAATCACATGCTTGCCGTCCGGTGAAAACACACCACTGGTGAAGATCACGTGATAGTTGGGTTTCAACGTTTGAACCAGCGACCAGTCTTCCGTTTTGTAAACCTTCACCGCACCGTGACCAACCGCAAGCAGGTACGCATCATCCTGCGTGAAGAACAACTCGTTCACCGTATTGCCGAAGTCGATGGCTTTGAGCTGCTTGCCTTCGGGCATGTCGAACACGCGGATCCAACCCTGGGTGGTTTTGTTGGCGGTGGTTTTCTCTTCCCCGGTGACAAGCAGGGAACCTTGGTGCGACCACGTCAGGCCGTCGATGCCCTGGGTGTGTTTCAGTTCCTTGATGATGTTGCCGGTCTTCGCTTCGTAAACCGTGACGAGAAAATCCTCACTGGCTGATGCGACGTACTGCCCATCAGCCGACCATCCGACGCGTTCGATCTCCTGCTTGGCATACCGCCGCCAAAGTTCCGTACCGTCGGATGTGCGCCACATGATGACCGCGTTATCAAACTTCGTCCCGCTGACGATGTGCTTGCCGTCCGGCGAAAACTCCACGCTTTCCACGGAACCCAGTTCACCCATGGCATCCGCCACGCGCGCCCAGACCGGTTCCAGGCGTAGCTGATAGTTCAGATACTGCTGGGCATTCGCTGCGGAAATGCATACGCCCACAAAGACGATCATAAGGAAGTGCTTCATGATCGTTGCACTATATCACATGCGGGTTGTATGTCCCCACGCTCCAGATGTGACCTTCCGGATCGGCACAGGTGAAGTCGCGCCCGCCGTAGTCCTGGTCTTTGATGTCGATCAGAATCCGCCAGTGGGCGGCTTTGACTTTTTCATACACCGCATCGGCATCGGGTACGACCAGGTAGCTGGACTGGGTTTCACGTCCACCGATTTCATCCGGCTGAACCGTCAGCTTGCCGTACTCGGAATCGACGGCCGAACCGAGCATGACCATACCGTTGCCGAATGACAGTTGGGCGTGTGCGATGGTTTCATTGGGTCCGGGCACGACAAGGTGGCGCTCGAAGCCAAGCACTTCGCACAACCAATCGATGGCCGCCGGAGCATCGCGGTAACGCATTGCAGGGATGACA
>JANQFT010000293.1 GCA_028277685.1 Phycisphaeraceae bacterium | reverse complement strand
ATGGTATTCATCGGCCCGCGTGTGCTGGGAGCGGCACAAGCCGTGCGACCCGTAGCAGGCGATGTACAGTCCACCATGGCCAAAGCGCACAAGCTGCATCTCATGCAGACAAAGCCCATCGATGGCGACGTGTTGCTGCGGTATCGGGTAGGATAATTCTGAGGCTTGAGGCAACGTTGAATTTCAGGAGATCAGGGTCATGAAACAGACAATCACATGCATGTTCGCGTTGGCGATGGTGTTTGGTTTTTTCAACATCGCGCAGGCGGAAGACGAACACCAGGCCAAGCCGCGGCACAAGGTGGTCACGGGGAAGTTTGATCGTCTGATCGAGCGAGCCGTGGGTGAAAAGGAATACCTGGGTGTGGTGCTTACGCCGATGCAGGGCACGGGTTGGGCCACGCTGCTGATCGATCGTGCGCAGGAAAAGGAACTCAAACTCGCCCGTGCTTTGGAGAAGGGGCAACTGGTCACGGTGGTGTACGTCACCGAGCAGCGCAACCATTGGGTGATCAAAATGGAATCGCTGGTCGGCAAGCCAGGTGCTGATCCATGCATGCAGGAAAAGCACGCCACGCACGAAGCGCATGGTGACAAAGCCGACGTTGCCACACATGAGAAGACCGGGCATCAACCTGATTGCGATGGCGACAAACCGCATGACAAGAAGGGTGACAGCAAGTGCGGTAGCTGTGCCGGTCACGCGCAAAAGGACGGTAGCCATCACAAGGCTGAACACGGTGACGGCAAGTGCGGCAAGATGCGCGAACTGGTGCACGCCATGCAGAAGCGCATCGAACTACTTGAAGCACGCGTGCGCGAGTTGGAAGAAGCATTGGGCAAAACCGAACCGCGTCGATATCGCGCACCTCGCTAGGATGCATGAGTCCAGCAGGTGGGGCCAACTCGACAGGGTCATTTACGAAAGGAACAAGTCATGACCATGGCAAAACGTGTGGGTATCACAATCACTTTGCTGGCGATGCTGGGTTGTTTGACGGCGAGCTACAGCAAATCCGGTCCCTCGGCTGTGCCGTTGCGGCTTCGGGCGGTGGTGTACGAGGTGGAATTGGAGCCGACACAGGACACACTGGCCAAACTTGATGCGGATCAACTGCAAGCAAAAGGTAACACGCCGCTGGCCCTGTATCCCGCGGTCGCGGGTCTTGGTGAGTGCAAGCTGCTCACACTCATTGACCATCACATCACCAGCCACAATGAAGTTCAGATTGACCATACCCGGCAAGTGCCCATTCAGTCCGATGGCAAGACTTTCAGTGGTTATGGAACCGAGGGTGTCGACCTGCACGTTCACACGAGAGTATTGGACGATAACAAACCTATTCAGGCTGTGATCCGTGCCAAGGTCATGCCCAGTGTCTCCGAACGCGGTGCCGGGCGCACCCTTGCCATCCATACTGCCCTGCAGATGACGCCAGGGCAACCTTACGTGGCCATTCAGGCGGTACCGGGGAGCGCTTCCGGTTCAGGACTGCTGGCGTATATTATTGCCGTGCAACTGGATAGACCGTGATATGCAGCGCGTCTATCGTTCCCGAATCAACTGATCACGCGGGATGCCGAGTTTGGTAATCACCGGTTCGATTTCTTCAAGGAATCTACGCTGGGTGCTGTTCAAGCGGAGTTTGGGTCGGCAAGCAACAAGGGTGGCAATGGCATCGTCAGTGTTTGCAGCTGTTCCATTTGCCACTAAGAGTATTGCAGCCATCAGTCCCGTTCGCCCGTGGCCCTGTGCGCAGTGAACATAAGTGTTTCCGGGCGTCAGCTTAGACATAGTTTCTCTCACGGCATCGACCGTGGGGACGCCACCATCCATGATTGGAAAACTGATGTAGTGGGCTTTGCCGAATGAGTTTTTGGGCTCGTGGAACTCAGCAGTCAAGTCGAGCCAATTCGTGAATTCGCCTGCAGTTTCATTCGCAGTCAAGCGGCGACCAACGCTAAGGTGGTCATTTACTCGATTCCACGCATCCTCGCGGCTCAGCCGGTTGACGATGTGCCACAACGCATACGTGTACAGATGCAATGGGAGATAAACGCACAGACTCCACGCAGCAAGTGAGCCGTTCTTCCGCTTGCCCAGAATGTGCGCACCAAAGCCGAGATGCCCAAGTGCAATACACAAGAAACTCAGGCCAAGCCAAGCAAGCACCCAGGTCCATCCCCCGTGCAGGATGTTTACGGATATCAGTACCAGTCCAAGTGCTGCCGTAGTAAATCCAAGCCGTGTGTTCATCACAAGCCCGCCTACTTCTCCCGAATCAACTGATCACGCGGGATGCCGAGTTTGGTAATCACCGGTTCGATTTCTTCAAGGAACCGACGGCCATCCTGCACGTAGCCCTGGGTGGGTTTCAGTTCCGGGGCCTGGGTTTGCCAGAATTCGTTGAAGCGGTGCATCAACAGTTCGCGGGTGTACTTGGCGGTCATCGAGGCCAGTGCCACCGGCAGGTGTACCTGCTCACTGCCTACTTCGAAACTGATGGTCATCCGCCGATTGCCCGCATGCAGCAGGTAACGACTGGCGAGGGATGATTCCTCGACCACATCGACCTGCGC
>JANQFT010000271.1 GCA_028277685.1 Phycisphaeraceae bacterium | reverse complement strand
GTCGGATGTCGGATGTCGGATGTCGGATGTCGGAAGAATGATAGCTGCGGCGTCCGCGCCGCAGGGAGTGATTCATTCAAGCTTGATGGCATTCACCCACTCGCCGATGCGGGACGAACCCAATAACTACGTGCATCCAAACCTATACCGCACCGAACCACCGCATCTAAAAGTAAAAGCCACATCGATCTTACGTTGGGGAACCACCCATGATCCATAAACGCAAAACAGCACCGTGCCTTTCAGCGACGGTGCTGGTGGGAAGAGAGAGAGAGCTATACTGTGCATCCGGCTTTAGCCTTCCCACCGCTTCTCTTTGCTCTCTCGGTGGCCGGATGATATTCGCTACGACCTAAATATATACCGTGATTTCAGATAGGCAAGGCGTTTTTGAATTTTGTATCGCCTTTTTTGGCCCAATAACTTGGGGAGCCTGTAAGCCCTGCTACATGGGCTTGTTATTCACCGTTCGATCGTACATGGCCAGCAGTTTGGCCTTGTCGTAAATCATTTCCTGACGCGAATGGCCCACCACATCATATTCAGGCGTCAGTTCAATCGCATCTACGGGGCATGCCTCTTCACACATGCCGCAGTAAATGCAGCGAAGCTCATCGATATCGAACTTGCGGGGATACTTCTCGCGATCGTCCCAGGGGGATTCCTCCGCCTCGATGTGGATGCACGCGGCGGGGCAGGCCGTGCTGCACATGAAGCAGGCCACGCACTTCACCCGGCCCTCTTCATCCCGGTTCAACCGGTGCACACCGCGATAATGACCACGATACAGCCCCCCTTCTTCCACACCCTCATACTCACGTCGCTGTTCGGGGTATTGCACGGTCTTGCGACGCGTGCCACCCACCGTACCCACGATGTGCTTCAGCGTGGTGCCAAGCCCCTTGAACACTTCCGGCAAATAAGTGGCTGCCATGGCGTCGAGCTTGGGGGATTCAATCACATAGGTATCTTCATCGCGCATTGATTGACCTCGTTATTCCATTGTTCGCGGGTTGGCTCCGAAGGTCAAGGCAGATTGAACCGCAGAGACGCAGAGGAAATACTTTGAGCCACCTCAGAGTGGACAGGATGAACAGGATTGACTGGATGTTTCTGATTCAACAATCCCGTTCATCCTGTTCATCCCGTCTACTCTCTGCGTCTCTGCGCCTCTGCGGTTATTCTGTTTCCAACTTCTGCCTCTGCAATACCGGAGCATTCCCATGATCTTCAGCCTCATCGGCAAGACACTCGCCAAAGGGCTTGTCGTCGTCATGCCCATCCTGATCACCGTGTACCTGATCGCCTGGCTCGGCACCGCCATCGATGGCATGCTGCAACCGGTCGTCGAACGCATTCCCCACATCCCTTACTTTCCGGGGGCGGGGGTGATGCTGGCAATCGTGATCGTTTTCCTGGTGGGCATTCTGATGAGCGCGGCGCTGGGCAGGCAGATTATCGCAGCGGTGGAATCGCTGATCGGCCGCATCCCCGTGGTCAGTTCGCTCTACGGCAGCCTGCGCGATCTGACCGGCATGTTCGGCAAGCAACAGAACAACCAGATGCAGCGTGTGGTGATGGTTGACCTGGGCGAGGGACGGGGCCAACTGCTCGGCTTCGTTACCCGCGAAACGTTC
>JANQFT010000371.1 GCA_028277685.1 Phycisphaeraceae bacterium | reverse complement strand
GATGGGCATCGAACGCGCCCACCGCCACCGGCGTGCCCACAGGCAGGTCTGTCTGCTTCGCCATCTCTGCAGTGAGTTCGCCGGCTTTCTGATCGCTGGCGAGCGCGCGATCAGCATAGCGATCACGTAACGGCGCGAGAGCGGGGTCGAGTGATTTTAAGAAGGCTTTACTCGGCAGGCCGCCCCAGGCATCGTTGTACATCGCCTTATGGCCTGCCGCGCAGATGCAGCGCGGCATGGTGTGCGGATCGACATTACCGGTGATGTACCCGGGGACAAAGTCCGCAAGTTCGATCCACGAATATGCCGCCTTGAACACCGAAGGGGCAATGCGCTTGCAGTGCAGCAACTTCGACCAGTACCACTCACTCGAATAGGTGCCGCCACACTTTGCCAGATACTTTGTTTTGCTTTTCGCCGCCTTTGCCGTGATCTCTGCGGCTTCCTCATGCGCGGTGTGATCTTTCCATAGCCACGCCTGCGCCGCCAGGTTGTTTTTGAATTGACGTTTGAAGGCAAGTGGCTCACCGTCGCGATCAACGGGGATGGGGGTGGAGCCGGTGGTATCGACGCCGATGCCGACAACGCGTTCCGGCTTGAAGCCGCGCACGCGTTTGGCTTTTTGCACAGCTTTGCGCACTGATGTTACGAAGCCTGCGATGTAGTCAGCCGGGTTCTGTCGCGCGACGTTTGGATCTTTCGGGTCGAGCAGGATGCCCGCTTCACCGGACGGATAGTTGAACACATGTGAGGCGATTTCGTTTCCGTCAGCACAACGGACAATCAACGCGCGCACGCTGTTAGTGCCGTAGTCAACGCCAAGGGCAAACGCAGGGGTAGTGGCTGGCATGCAACGCTCCTCCAGGGAAAAGAGCGGTACAGTATACCAACCTCGTCGATGGTCACGAGGCTAAAGCGTTATGCAACAAATGCGCAATGAGCCGTCGCGTTTCAGTTTTACACACCGGCCTTTTCGCGTCGTAGAATATCGGTGTTCGAACAATCACGCGCTGGCGTGTAACCCTTCAACGGCATGATGTGTTCATGCACCGCATCGATGATATCATTCGGGAACGGGAAGAACGCATCTTCCAATTCGTCTGGCGGGGTGATCCAGTTCCGTGCACCAACTACCACTGGCGGGGCGTCGAGTTCATCGAACGCCAGTTGCGTGATGCGGGCGGCCATGGTCTGCAGGAAGCTGCCGCGCTCGCACGCATCGCTGGTCAGCAGAATCTTGCGCGTCTTCGAGACGCTGGCGATCACCGGTTCGTAGTTGAACGGCACGATGGAACGGGCGTCGATCACTTCGACGGACATGCCGTATTTTTCTTCCAGTTCCTTCGCCGCATCCAACGCGCGGTAAAGTGTGGCCCCGATCGACAGAATCGTCAGGTCGTTGCCCGGTTTCTTCACATCCGGCTCGCCGAAGTCGATGGTGTACTGACCTTCCGGCACGCCACCGGGGGCGAACAGTTCCGGCTGATCGTAGATGCGCTGACTTTCAAAGAAGATGATCGGGTCGGTCCCCAGCAGGGCGGAGTACATCAGGCCCTTTGCATCATGCGGTGTGGCGGGGAAGGCGACCTTCAAACCAGGAATGTGGGCGCACATGCTGGTCCAGTCCTGCGAGTGCTGCGCGCCGTACTTGCTGCCGACGCTCACGCGAAGCACGACCGGCATCTTCAACAGGCCGCCGCTCATCGATTGCCACTTTGCCAACTGGTTGAAGATTTCATCCCCCGCGCGACCCATGAAGTCACAGTACATCAATTCGACCAACGGGCGTCCGCCTTCCAGTGCGTAGCCCACTGCCGTACCGACGATCGCCGCTTCACTGATCGGCGAGTTGAACAAACGATGGTAGGGCAGGCATTCGGTCAACCCGCGGTACACGGCAAACGCTCCGCCCCAGTCTCGGTTCTCTTCGCCGTACGCCACGAGGGTCGGGTCTTCGTAGAACCGATCGATGATCGCTTCGAACAGCGCATCGCGAATGCCGATGCACTTGCTCTTACTTAGCGGTTGGCCGGCATCATCCAGGCCGTGGCGGCTGCGCTTGGCCAGCATCTTGATGCGGGGGTTTTCTTCCTTGGCCAGCAGCACTTCCGGTTCACGATCGTCACATTTGATGGCCGTTTCGTTGCTGAACATCGTGCGTTCGAGCAGGCCGTTGGTTTGCTTCAGATCGGTATAGGGCGAGATGGCTGGGTCGATCGCCTTCTTGAACGTCTTGAGAATCAGTTCATCGATTTCGGTTTGCATGCTGCCGATGTCCGCTTCGGTGCAGACGCCGCCGTCGACCAGTGAAGCGGCGTACGTGGTCAGCGGGTCAAACTCCTGCCATGCATCCACTTCGGTTTTGTCGCGGTAGCTGCTGGCATCGGACGGGCTGTGGCCGGAGTAGCGGTAGGTGATGGTGTCGAGTAGCACCGGGCCGTCACCTTGTTCGATGATGATCTTCTTGCGGCGAATGGCATCGACCACGGCCAGCGGGTTATAACCATCCACACGTTCGGCGTGCATCTGATCGGGCGTGAGGCCGGCACCCATACGGGCCAACACATCGAAGCCCATAGTTTCGCCGACCGGTTGGCCGCCCATGCCGTAGAAGTTGTTGTAGAAGTTGATGATCAGCGGGAGTCCGCCGCGGTAAGGTTCATCCCACAGTTTCTTGAACTGATCCATGGTGGCAAAGCAGAGGCCTTCCCACACCGGGCCGCAGCCGGCCGACGCATCGCCGATGTTGCCGATGACAATGCCGGGTTTCTGGTTGCACTTTTTGAACAGCGATGCTCCCACGCTGATGTCGCCACTGCCGCCGACGATCGCGTTGTTCGGGTAGATGCCGAACGGCGGAAAGTAAGCGTGCATCGACCCACCCATGCCCTTGTTGATGCCGGTCTCGCGGGCGAAGATTTCCGCCAAGGCGCCATACAACAGGAAGTCGGTTGCCAGCGATTTCACATCACTCTTTGCGTCGGTTTCGACGATCTTCAGTGCTTCACCGCCGAAGTAGTTTTTCATCACGTCCATCAGCGCATCGTCATCCAGCTTGTGGATGGCGCTCAGACCCTTGGCGATGATTTCACCGTGACTGCGGTGACTGCCGTAGATGTGGTCATCCACGTTCAGCAGGTAGGCCTGTCCGACTGCTGACGCTTCCTGGCCGATCGACAGGTGGGCCGGGCCGCGGTGGTTGTATTCGATGTTCGCGTAATGGCCCTGCTTTTTGACGGTGTCCAGCATCGTCTCGAACGCACGAATCACCATCATGTCGCGCTGGATGCGGACGAGGTCTTCTTTGGTGAAATCGCCTGAAGCCAGTTCGTCACCGACTGATCGATCGTACTGGTTGATCGGAATGGGCGTGAACTCGACCTGGCTCTTGGCGCGGACGTCGTTGGGATTGACCATTAAGGCTTTGGGCATGGGAATTCTCGTTAATTCGTTGATTGGTTAATTCGTTACTTGGTTATGCGTGTCTCGTTGATCGCAGGAAGTTCGGTCAGGCGAGTTAACGAATTAACCAGTTAACGAGTTAACGGGGCACACGACTTCAATGTCGCGCGCGGTGAAAAACTCCATCCATTCATCACTGGGTTGCGCATCGGTCACGATCCGATCGATCACATCCCATTCAACAATCTTGTACAGCGAAGGTTCGGCGAACTTCGTATGGTCGACCAGCAGCACCGTGTGCCGCGCGTTCTTGGTGGCCTGGCGATAGAGGGCGGCACTGTCGATATCGTTGGCGCTTGGGCCGAAGTCTTGCGACAGGCCGTCGGCCCCGATGAACGCGATGTACCCACGCAACTGCTCGAGCGTGCTGATGGCGATCGGCCCTACGCAGTCCATTCGCTCCGGGCGATACTTGCCGCCGATCATGATCACTTCCACGCCGCTGTTATCGAGTTCACGCGCCAGTCGCGCACAGTTGGCGATGACCGAGACGTTGTCGCGTTGACGCAGGTGGGGGGCCACTTCCAGGCAGGTGGTGCCGGAGTCGATGAACAGTTGGTCACCATTGTTCACCAGTTCTGCCGCGAGGCGACCGATCACCTGTTTGGCCGATTGGTTGTGGGCGAGCCGTTGCTGGAAGCTGAAGTCGGCATGGTTGGCCAGCCGCGCCCCGCCATGCACCAGTTCGACTTCGCCGCCGTCGGCCAGGGCCTGCAAGTCGCGCCGAACGGTCGCTTCGCTGACCGCCATTTCGTCGGCCAAAGCGCGTACGGTCACGTGCTTGCTGGTGAGCAATTGCGTGATAATCGCATCGCGTCGCTCGCGGGTGGCTCGACTCATGTCAAACAAAATGCCATAATTCTGAACAAATGTCAACAATAAACGACATAAATATGCTTGACTTTTGGCGTAATGTGTGTAATTTAATCATAAGTCATGCATGATTGTTAGCACTTTATGAGCGGGCGCGCCATGCAATCTATTGTTGTTCCACAGGTTAAGTCTCCGTCTGGCAATGCCACCGTGCGTCGTTGGCTGGTCGAACCCGGTCAACCGGTCGCGGTCGATCAGGTGATCTGCGAATTGGAGACCGAAGACACCTTCGTCCACCTCACTGCCAGCACTCCTGGATGTGTGGCGGCAGTCGCGGCGCAAGCTGGAATGACGCTCAATGTGGGCAGTGCGCTCGGTACGTTCGATGAGGGGGCAAGCCATCAAGGCGCCGAGCCATCGAGCCGTCAGGGCGATGCTGCATTAGCCACTAGTTCCGCGTTCCGCGTTCCGAGTTCCGAGCTTCCCTCGGGCGTCACCCCCATCCTCATGCCGCAGGTCGGCAACACGATGGAAGAAGGCACCATCATCGAATGGCACGCCAAGCCGGGTGATGCGATCGCGGTTGGGCAGGAAATCTGTGAAATCGAAACCGACAAAGCAACCATGATGATCGAAGCGACGGATGCGGGTCGTCTTGCGAAGATCGTTGCGGACAGTGGCGATGTGATTCCCGTCAAAGAACCCATTGCCTTCATAGCTGATGACGACGCGCTTCTCGAGGGTTGGTTGGGTGGTTCAATCGCAACTGCGACGCCATCTGCCCCAACCCCCAGCCCCCAATCTCCAGCGCCCGCCGCCGAACTTCCTGCCTCCGCCGTCCCCATCCTCATGCCGCAGGTCGGCAACACGATGGAAGAAGGCACCATCATCGAATGGCACGCCAAACCCGGTGATGCGATCACGGTTGGGCAGGAAATCTGCGAGATCGAAACCGACAAGGCGACCATGATGATCGAGGCGACCGATGCGGGTCGCTTATCAAAGATTGTGGCCGACAGCGGAGATGTCGTTGCGGTCAAGCAAGCAATTGCGTACCTCTGCGATGATGATGCCGCGATGGAGGTGTTTTTAGCGAGTAGTCATCAAGCCAACGAGGCATCCAGCCATCAAGGTGGTTCCGCGGTCGCTACATCTGCCATCGCACATCCGACATCCGCCATGGCGCCCGCAGCCACGACGGCTACCGGCCGCATCAAGGCTTCCCCTGCCGCACGCAAACTTGCCGGCGAACGCGGACTCGACTTGGCCACCATTCCCACCGGCTCCGGCCCGGGCGGGCGAATCCTTTCTTCAGACCTGGATCAAGCCTCGCCTTCACATACGCAATCCGCAATCCGCAATCCGCAATCATCCGCCCCCGCTCCAGCCGGTGCCACCCGCACCCCGATGACCAAAATGCGTCGTGCCATCGGCCTGAATCTGCAGGCTTCGAAGCAGACCGTGCCGCACTTCTACCTGCGGCGAGAAATCGACGCCGCCCCCATGTTCGCCTTTTACAAAGCCAACAAACCCGACACCGGCTGCACCATCAACGATGTGATTGTCCTCGCTGTGGGCAAGGCCATGGCCGAGTTTCCTGCCGTGCGCAGCCAGGTCGATGACCGCGACATCATCGAATTCGCGCACGCCAACATCGGCATTGCCGTGGGTGTGGAAGATGGTCTGGTCGTGCCGGTCGTGACTGATGTCGATACCATGACGCTGGCCGAACTGGTGCCGCACACCAAACGCGTGGTCGAAAACGCGCGCAAGGGTAAACTCGAAAACATCGGCAAGGGTAACTTCACCGTCAGCAACCTGGGCATGTTCAAGGTCGACGACTTCGGCGCGATCATCAACCCGCCTGAAAGCGGCATCCTCGCCATCAGCGGCGTGCGTGAAGTACCCGTCGTCAACGATGGCGAAATCACCATCGGCAAACGCATGAACCTCACGCTGAGTTGCGATCACCGCATCGTCGACGGGCTGACTGCGGCGGAGTTTATGGCAAGGGTGAAGGAGTTGTTGGAAGAACCGCAGACCATGTGATGACCAAGTTGCTCGGTTAATCGGTTGCTCGGTTAATCGGTCGGGTGTCACGATATGAGATTGATCAACTGATCAACTGATTAACTGATGAACTGATTCACTATGAACGACCATTACAACATCATTGTCATCGGCTCCGGCCCCGGCGGATACATCGCAGCTCTTAAAGCCGCTCAGATGGGCGCGACCGTCGCCGTGGTTGAAAAGCATCACCTCGGCGGAACCTGTCTGAACTACGGCTGCATTCCGTCCAAGGCACTGCTCAGTAGTGCCGAACTGCTGCACCACATCGAGGACGCCACGAAGTGGGGCGTCAGCGTGAACGGTGGGGCGACGTTCGACTGGAAAGCCATCCAGAAACGTAAGGACAAAGTTATCCGCCAACTGCGCGGCGGTGTGGGTAGTTTGTTCAAAGGCCGCAAAGTCGCGCTGTACGAAGGTACGGGCAGGTTGGCTGGCACGGGCACGGTGATCGTTACCCCAGAAAGCGGCGATGCTCAAACGATTACAGCCGACAAGATCATCCTTGCCGTGGGCAGCATGCCGGTGCGTATACCCGGTTGGCCGACCGATGCGAACGTGGTCTGCACTTCCGATGAAGCGGTGCACTGGACGGACCTGCCGAAGCGCCTGCTGGTCGTCGGTGGGGGCGTGATCGGCTGCGAATTCGCCTGCATGATGCAAAGCTATGGCGTTGACGTGACCATCGTCGAAATGATGCCCAAGCTGCTGCCCGGTCTGGACGAAGACCTCGCCGATGCACTCGAAGCCACCTTCCGAGGCAGAGACATCGCCATTCATACCGATGTGAAAGTTGAGGATATGCAATTGGTCGATGATGGGGCGGCAGCGAAACTGTCAACGGGTGAAACGCTGAACGTTAATCGCGTGCTCGTCTCTGTCGGTCGTGCGCCGAATACCCAGGACCTCGGCCTGGAAACCGTCGGCATCGAAACCACCAAGCGCGGCTTCATCCCCGTCGATGATCACATGCAAACCAGTGCCGCCGGCATCTACTGCATCGGCGATGCGAATGGTCGTTGCCTGTTGGCCCATGCTGCGTCCGCCCACGGGGTGTGTGCGGTGGAGAACGCACTCGGCCACGCCAAATCGTTTGATGCGCCTATTCCTTCAGC
>JANQFT010000196.1 GCA_028277685.1 Phycisphaeraceae bacterium | reverse complement strand
AGCGCGTTGACGGTGAAGAACAATCAACCATCGACCCAGCCGAAAGCCAGTCGCCTCGTCTTTCGCGCGCGGCGTTGGCGGGTGCGGTGTGGCTCGTGTTTGGATTACTGGCGTTGGCGGTGACGGGTTTGATGTGGTTCCGCCCGGTAGAGGTCAACGACCACAGCATGCGAACCGGCCCAGCGTGGTGGGAGGTGGGCTTTACCTGTTTGATCGGCTTCCCAGCTTGCTCACGCCTTTGGGCACAACGATTCTCGGTGTGGTGGCAGTCGGCCTGATTCGTCATAGCAAAGGCAAGTTGTACGGCTTGCCGTTGGCGGTGTTCGATGCGCTGTTGTTTCCGTTGTTGTTGATTGATGGCTTGATCATCGTGGGCAGTCTGTGGTTATGGGAAGAGGCATTGCGTGGCAGCGGTCATGAAAGGCCGATGTTCATTCTGTGGCGTGTGATCACAGTGGGGTTGATTGTGTTCGTGAATGTGATGATTGTGCGCATGACCTGGCGCGCTGCCAACGACGTGCAGAAACCGAAACCTGAGCCGAAGCCCATCACGCGTGCAACCGTGTTTGTAGGCGTAATGAGTCTGCTGTGCGTGCTGGCTGCGCTGGTGATCACAGGGTTGACCATCCTGCTGGCCGTCGCACGACAAAACGCAGAACAGGCGGGCGAGCAACTGTCGGCCCTGCTGCGTATCGATCCGATGTCGCTGTTCTATCTCTCACTACTTGCCATACTGACCGGCTTGGTGTGCGGCATCGTCAGTTGGCGGCACCCCACCGGTAAAGTCGGCGCGATCACTTGCGGCATTCTGCCCCTGATGAGTTTGCTGTTCATGTGAGATGGCCAGCGCATACCGGTAAGTTCGCTCTGCCTTGCTCGCCGCCCCCATCACCGGGTGCCACATAGGACGCATAAACGGGACAGTCCCGATTAGGACCCAAGTATTCTGGCCGGGTGCTATGTGCAGACAAAAAATTGAATGGAATCGATCTCCCAACACACAGCACCTCAGAAGGCTGCTGTGTGGCACCCGACGTAGTGATTGCTCAGTTGTCGCAATGTCCCCCGCCGCCGCAGCAACCGCCTTCGTTGTGGTCGCGTTGTTTATCTTTGCGGTCGCAGCCGCCGTTGCCGCCGCAGCATTCGCCGGGTTGTTGGGCACGTCCCTGGAAGATTTCTTCTTCGGTGGCTTCGCGCACATCGACCACCTGCACGCTGAAGTGCAGCGTCACGCCGGCCAGGGGGTGGTTAGCGTCGATGGTCACTTCATCATCACCCACTGAAACCACGCGCACGGGTTGTGGGCCTTGTTCGGACTGGGCCATGAACTGCATGCCGGGTTCGATCTTGTCGACGTCCTGGAACAGGTTGCGCGGCACGGCCTGCACCATTTCCTCGCTACGTTCGCCGTAACCGTCGGCGGGGGCGATCTTGATCGACAGGTCATCACCGGTCGACTGCCCTTCCAATGCAGCTTCCATACCGGGAATCAGCCCGCCCACACCATGCATGTACTGCAGGGGGTCGCCGCCTTCGGAAGAATCGAGCACTTCGCCTTCGTCATTGCGCAAGGTGTAGTGAATGGAAGCAACGCGATGCTTGGTGATCTGCATGGTGTGTCCTTGGTTGCGGGTGGTGCCCCAGTTTTTTGCAGGGTATGCAGTGCAGTCTACACCTGCCGATCGTGGATGACCAATTACACCTGTTCGTACAGATCGTTCTGGGCGCGGTAACTGCGGGGCGAGCGGCCCTGTTTCTTGCTGAACCACCGGGTGAAGTGAGCCGGCTGACGAAAACCCAGTTGATATGCCACGTTCTTGATTGGTTGGTTGGTGTGTGCGAGCAGTTGCTGGGCGTGTTGATGTCGACGGCGATCGTAATAGGCGAATGCGGTCGTGCCCAGTTGAGCGACGAACAGCCGGTGCATCTGACTGACGCTAAGTCCCACGCTTTGGGCCAGGTGAGATTCATCGAATGTATCGCGCCAGTTGTGGCGGTCGATCATACGAATGGCGTTCTGCACCCGGGCATCCATCTGGCGTGGCTGGGTCATCGGCACGCCCGCGGCCTGCATCGCTTTAACGTACACTCGCAGGAACCGCTGCATGCGTGCACGGTAATCGACGTAGGTTTGAAGATCACAATCCGCTTCGTATAACCAGCGCAGTTCAGGGCGGTGCATGGGGCGATAGAACTTCAGCAGCGGCAACACCGCGCGTTCCAATTCTGCATGGGCAGCAGCCTGCAGCACCACCGGCGGATCATGACGAAATAACAAACGATCGTCCGGCCATTGGGCACGCAGGGTCAGTGAAAAAATCTCCGCGTCATCGGTGAAGTGATGAGCTGTTTTCTGACTGGTGGTGAACAACCATTGACCAGGCCCGGCCGTCGCCCTGCCCGACGCGGTGGTTACCTCCACTCCGCCCCGGCGAAACAACCACGCCTGCATGGAGGTCAGATAATCCGGTTTCTCACGGTGTGGTTCGCCGGGCGGACCTTCATACGCACGCAGCAGTTCATAGCGCAGCGTGGACCAATCGCCAAACGTGGTGGGGATATGATCGGACAGCATGCAAAGATATGGTAAGTATTTAGGCAAAAATGGCAAGCCATTTCCCCCGCAACTCCCTCTGCAGCAGTGTAGGTTTTGCATGCCCGGCGAAATGCCAGGCCAATGTCATCGTGACAGAACTCAAAATTGACTGGAGGACTCACAATGTACAGATTGATCCGCGTATCGCTGCCGATCGCCGTGTTGGCCATGCTGACCGTGGTAACGCAGGCGGCTGTTCTTGAGGTGGATAGCATCAGCACCACGCCCGCAACGACCTCTGCGACCGATACCAGTGATGCGGTGGTGCTGAATGCTGTGACCGTCGGTTCGAATACCTACACCGTGATCGAACTGCCCACCAAAGTGACAGTGCCCGATGCCAACCGTTTCTGGGCGATCAACGGCTCCGACCCCGGCAGCGATGCGGCTACGCTTACCGATGCCAACCTCGATACCGGTTTGCTGAATCCCGCGAGTGTCGTCGCACAGTGGGGTCGCACGATCGGCTTGAACGAGGTGTTCATCTACATGGACCTCGACCGTGACAGCGGGTTCGGTCGCTTTGATGGCATCACCATCGCGGCGGTGGACTCGGGTGGCAATGTGATCGGCGACTACTCGCGGACCATCAGTGATAACACATCACCCAACTTCCTCTACGAGCAGAATGTCGAACGTGAATCCGGCGGCACGCTGACCGAACAGTATAGCAACATGGGTTACAGCTTCACCCTGGGCGACCTGACGGGCACCACCGGTGACCTTTCGCTGGCCACCGGCATCCGCGTCGTCAACGCCGGCAGCGGTAACCCCGGCAACAGCGATCCGACCATGATCGCCATCGTCGATGTGCCCGAGCCGGCCTCCATGGCATTGCTGGGTCTTGGTGGTGCATTGATACTGCGTCGCCGTCGCGCATAAGGCCGTACTTATCACGAACGATTGTTCCTCCTCCATGTGGCGGTGTAGCGACAGCTATACCGCCACATTTCATTGAGCCTGTTCGTCCTGGCATTGGAGACTGCGATGCGTGTTTGTCTGCTCGCTGTTTGCATGGGTGTCGTTGCCATCAACGCTTCGGCGATTGCCCAGACCAGCCACTACGATGTGGTCATCTACGGCGGAACTTCGGGCGG
>JANQFT010000081.1 GCA_028277685.1 Phycisphaeraceae bacterium | reverse complement strand
CCGGGCAAGTCATCAAACAAGATTCAGCGTCAGTTCGTGCTGGATGCCCCCGCGATCAATGCCTGGCCCCAGGCGGTGCTCGAACCAATTTCCAGCATGGCCAGTAGCGCGATTCCTCGACCGGGCATGGCGCTCTATCCGCACGGCGATCATGTGCTGGCGATCGCCCCTGGGGCCATGATGTACTACGCGCCGGGGCAAACTGAGCCGCGCTGGCAACGCATCTGGAACGAGAGTGTTCCCACACGCCCCGCACAACCGCCCGACAAGAGTGCGATGACGTATCTGCCCTCGCTCATCGTGCCGGCTTTTGATGGCCATCGGATGTACACGCGCTGGTCCTTGAATGCACAAAAAACAGTGCTGACATCAATCACCGCGGTGGATGTGACAACCGGGCGGACGAGATGGTCAACGAGGAACGATCCTGCATGGGAAGGCTTTGTTCCGCTGAATGATCCCACCTTGTCACACGGTTTCTTGTACGTGCTGGCGGCATCTCCTGAAGTGAACCGAACGAAGTCACAGGTGGAGGTTCATCTGGTCTGCCTCGACAGTGCGACCGGACAAACGGTTTGGCGGACCAACCTGGGTAACATGCCGATGCTGCTGCCGGCGACGAACGCGGCGATCGAAAAAACGCGCGGCGTGAGCGCTGCCTACTACGGCAATGCCGTGACGGTGCATCAGGGCGCGGTGTATTGCTCGACCAATGCAGGCGCGGTGGCGCGCTGTGATGTGCGCGATGGTGTGATTGAATGGATCGCCACTTACCCCCGGGCCGCCATGTCGGGGAACCTGGCATCACTGGCAGCCAGACGAGGCGGAGCACCAGTCGTGTTGGGTGATCACGTCGTATTCACCCCGCGCGATCACGCCGGCGCGTTTGCCCTGGACATTCACACCGGCCAGGCAAGGTGGACGCGTGACATCGAAGTGTCTGCTTTGCCCCTGGGGACACATGATGGTGCCCTGGTGTTGGCAGATCGCTATCAAGTCATCGCGTTGGATGGGGCAACGGGAAGCCGTCGATGGACACATCGGTTTACCCAACCATCCTGGCAGTCGCTGCGCGTGGCTGATGTTGTCTATCACAGTGATGGCAGGCAGGTGGATCAGATCGATCTGACCAGCGGCCAGGTCTCCGCCTCCACGGCATGGAACGAAACCGAAGCGCTGACGCAGTTCACCGTGGCAGATCGCGCACTGCTGGGCATGACAGTCAAACGTCAACCGATCACGCAATCACATCTGGCCGGTGCGGGAGGCGAGATTCATGTGCCACCGGCATCAGCCCAGTTAACGGACATGGTGTTCAGCCTGAACCAATCACTGCTGGCCTGCGTGAACGTGCGGACCGGCTTGACGTTGTGGCACCGCGCGATCCAACCCGGTGTGCGTCAGGTGCAGTGGGCCAGGGGTGGCATCGTGCTGGTGTACGCCGACCACGTCACACGGCTGAACACCCAATCCGGCCAACCGGTGTGGCGTACACCGTTCACGTTGCAGGCGCGTGAATCGCGCATCATCGGAAAACACTTGATCGTGGCGGAAATCGGCGTGGGTATGCGCGTGGCGGGGTTGAACATCGACGATGGCCACATCATCTGGCAAAGCTCGTACTTCGGCACGGGCAACCAGGAGGGACGATGGACGGCGATGACGACCCACGGCGAGAACTTCTACCTGCTGGCCCGTAAGAACGGTCAACGCTTCGGCATCAGAATGCTGACCTGCCGGGCGGATACGGGCCAGGCGGTGAAGAGCCATGACACAAAACTGAATCACAATGTGCATTCGTTTTTCACTGATGGGCCGCACATCGTGGCCTCGACGCATGATCGCCGTTACCTGCTGCATGTCGATTCGTTTGAGAAGCCGGTCAACATCAGTGACCCCACCCGGCACATGGACCGTTGGGGCAGGATCAGTGTGCGACGTGAAGGCGACTGGCTGAACCTGTCGAACCGCAGTTCACACCACGGTTGGCGCAGTGCAGCGATCAACATTCGCCAGCCCAAGAACAGCCAGGCGGTGAACAGCACGGGTCTGATCATCGGTAATGAATTTTATCGTTTCGAGAAGAACGACCTGGTCGCCATCGACCTGAAGAACACAAAGAATCGTCGTGTTTATGATACCGCCAGTTCGTTGGGGGCGTATCGACGCTACGCCATGCTGAACTTCTGGCAGAACGCCAATCACATACGTGTGGCGGCGCTGGCGAGTAATGCCGTGGGTCAATACGGCTTGTTGCTGGAAACGTTCGATCGTAAAACGGCAAAGCGCACCGACCAGCAACTGATTCAAGGCCCTGCACCGTGGTCGGGTGAGCCGCACTGGTTACAGGCGCATGGTAAACAACTGCTCATCAGCGATTACCGCGGCCTGCATATTATCGACCCCGCCGACACGAACCAAACGAGCACGCAGATTCAAACGCTCAGCGATGCCAAAATCACGATCGACGGGAACTTAGTCGAATGGTCGGACGTTGGCGTGTTACCCATGGCCAACCAATCCAGCCGTAAGGTGACGGTGAAGGCCAAGCACGATGCAAGCAACCTGTATCTGGCGGTGCAGTACGCCGACGCTGCCCTGGAACCCTGGGATGGCGGCGATGGCGGCGATGGCGGCGATTGGCTTGACGTGGCCATCACCGGCGAGAAGACTTCAACGAGAACGATCATCAGCATCAATCCACGTGGCCAGCTTCACCTTCAGTCGCGCGGAATCAAAGGCAAGCCATCGGCCATCGTTCAGCATGACCTGAGTCGCATGCAGCACGTGTATGAGTTGGCCATCCCCCTGCCCGACAAGACGAAATGGGAACGCGGCAAACACACACCGGTCGATCGATCGACAAAGCTGCAACTCACCGTCTGGGATGGCAGCGACACCGTGAGCGCGCTGCCCATCGCCTCTTACGATGGGCAAATCACCTATCGACAGTGATGAAAGGTCAACCTTGCGACTGAGACTGGGCGATCCAGTCGAGACGCTTGCCTTCGCTATCACTGATGCGGATGCGATACCACCACCAGTCTTTTTCGTTGCCCACTTTGATCAGCAGGCGTGACCGCCCAGCCGGCAGGTCGACGGTAAATTTCTCCGAGCCTTTCTTGGTGGTCTTGCCGATCTGGTTGCCGTTGAGCCAGAGAATAAACGCGTCGTCTGCCTCAACCACGAGGTTGACCTGCTGAGCCGCGGGGGCGTTCAGTTCCATGGTGCCGTAGGCCACGCGTTTGTTGATGGGGTAAGGCAGCAGTTCGTACAAGCGCACCTTACCATCGTGACGTTCGACCTGCACCTTCTGCCAACGGATGGTTTTGTCATCCGCACCCTGCAATGCCGTCTCGTAGTCAACCGATTTTTCCGGCTGAAAAACCTGGGCCATGTCATAAGGGGCGAATGAACCGATGATCATCCAGTCGCACAGGTAACCCTGCGCCACGGCCACCCGACGCAGAATGCGATCATCCCCAATGCGCTCGAGCACGCTGGCTGCCCGAGTCCGCAATGACGCATCGGCGGAAGCCAGCAAAGGATCGAGTGCCTCCACCGCCTGCTCAGCTTCGCGCGCACTGAGCCGTTCCAGCACAAGCGACAACGCGGCGGAGCGCACGGTTGAATCTTCATCGTTCAGGGTCTTGCCAAGATAAGCCACGATTCCCTCGCGGGGGATGGTGTCGGTCGCCTTGGCCAGACTGGTCAGTGCTGCGGCGCGCACCGAGGCATCACGATCACGCAGCGGTCGTCGGTACAGACGAAAATGATCGACCTGCTCCACACGTGTCAAAGCGTTGATCGCTTGCACGCGAACGGCAGGCGATGTGGCGATGAGTTGTCGCTCAAACACTTCGACATAACGTGCCGCATCATGCTCAGCCAGCAGTTGCACGGCGGCGGCAATGCTCTGTTCCGACATGCCCGAAGAACGGCGCAGGCGTTTGGCCAGTTGATCGCAAATCACCTGATCAACATGGCGTGAGAGTAGTTTCAGGGCAACGGTGTGCTGGTCGGCTTGTCGCGATTCAATGATGCTGAGCAGATTCGGCACGGCTGCTGCGCCGAACGAACCCACGGCCGCGGTGGCGGAGCGGCGTACCTCAGCATCTTTTGTGGTGGTTGCCTTCGCCACCAGTGGTTTGACCGCAGCCACATCGGCACGCCGCGCCAGGGAAGTAATCGCCTGCAGATGTACCTGCTTGTTTTCGTGACCCAGCAAGTCAAACAGTGCTTGACGTGCTTCAGGCAGATCGACCAATGCGAGGGCGCGCACGGCATAGCGCACGGTCATCGGATCCTCATCACCCAGTTGGGCACGAATGGCGCGCCAGGCCACGCGCGGGTTAATGCGGGCATATGCTACCAACGCCTCGCGACGCACCTCGACCACCTGGTCTGCCAGGCGTTCGGTGATCATGGCTTCACCGCGGGGCGAAGCAATGACGCCCAGCGCTTCGACGGCAGAGGCACGCAAGCCGGAAGAAGTGCTGCGTGCATCGCGCAAAGCATCTTCAAGTGTCGCGCTGCCTTGCAGATGAGCCAGCGCGACCAGGGCACGGCCGCGCAACCAGGGGTTGGCTTTGGGGTTGGTGTACACGTTGCGCACGGGAGCAATAGCCTTGGGTGATTTGCTGGCGGCAAGTTTTTCCAGCGCATCCCATTGCATGATCCAGTCGGCTGACTGGAGCTGCTTGATCGCGCGGTCGAGCGTGGGGGAAGTCTGCCCCATCGCCACCGAGTGCAGCACCATCAGCAGGCCAAGGCAGATTGCGCTTCGCAGGTTCATCATCGTTGATAGATCGGCAGATATCGGTAGGGAACGCCAAGGATGAGGATGGACATGGCGGTGGAATACACGCTGCCACCAGCGCCGCCATGCCAGGCGCCATCGGACCGCTGCTTGCGAAGCAGGGCATCGCGGATTTTCGGATACCACTTCTGGTAGTTCGCATCGCCAGCCTGGTACATGACCTGAATGGCGTAGTAGTGCGCGTAGTAGTAATGGCTGGTGTGGTTGAATTTTCTGTTGTTGCTTCGCAGGAGGTAATCGAGACCGCGCTGGGTACCGGGGGAATCGCCCTGGCCCAGCATGTAATACGACATCACGCCGGCGGCGGAACGGGCCAGTACCGCGTTTCCATTGCCGGGCTGATAGGCAAACCCGCCATCAAACGGGCGTTGGCAAGAACGCACGTAGCGGAGAGCTTTGCTGAGTACATCATCGGGAACGAGAATGCCCGCTTCACGCGCCGAAGCAAGGGCGACGATCTGCATCACGGTGACGGAAATATCATGCGAATTGGGCTTGGGTTCGTACCGCCAACCGCCACTGGAGTGCTGGGAACGGAAGATGACATCGACGGCGGCTTTCAGGGCATCGCGCAGTTCATCCTGCGGCGCTTCGCCCCACGCTTCGGACAGGGCGAGCGTGGCCAGGCCATGTTCGTACATGCCGCGACTACCTGAACCGAGGTACCCATTCTGGTTGCGGCCGCGCTCGATGAACCAGTCGACGGCTTTGGTCAGCTTCTCGCCGTATGGCCCACGACCGGGGAAATGACCTTTGAGCATGAACGCCATGAGCGCGGTGGCGGTATTGGCGGCGGGGTACTTGTTGCTCCAGTGACCATCAGAAGACTGGGTCTTGGCAAGGTAACGCAAGCCACGTTCGATGGAACGCTCGGTTTCAGGTGAGAGTTCGGCAATGTCAACGCCACCATCATCCACTTCCTGCGCGAACGATGCGGCGGGCTGCGGGCTGAGCAACATGGACACGCACGCCAGCAGTGTCAGCGGACGGCCCAACGCACGCATGAGATTATTGTGTCGAGAGCGCTTCATAGTAATCCTCAAGCAACTGACGATACTCAGTGGGCAGATCGCGCACGTAGTTTTCGTACAGCAGTTGACGTTCCTGGTCTTGGTCGGGCTTGAGCGAGGCTTTATCGCGCTCAGCGGTGGCGCCTTGCACGCGGTCATCCCGGGCTGAATCCGGGGTGGGCATTTCGCCAGTGTCTGGTTGTTGTGATTCCTGATCGGAAGGCGGCGTGGGCATGGGCGGACCGGGCGGCATGGGTTGGCCCTGCATCTGTTCGAGCTGCTGCTGCATCTGTTGCATGGCCTGCTGTAATGCCTGCTCGGCTTGTTGCTGATGTTCGCCGGCTTCTTGCTTTTCGCCTTGCTCCATGGCTTCGGCGGCTTGTTCCATGTGCTGCTGCGCTTCGTCAAGGGGTGTCTGCGGCATCTGCTCGGCTTGTTCGCCAGCCTGTTCGGCGAGTTGCTCCTGCTGTTGATGCATCTGCTGCATCTGCTCGGGTGTTGCCTGCTGCGTTTCGGCGGTGAGTTCCTGCTGTTGCTGAAGCAGTTCGCCGGCCTGCTCGAGGGCCTGCTCAAGTTGTTGCTGCTGTTCGAGCTGGGCGATCTGCTGGTCCATTTGCTCGATCGCCTTCTCGAGCGATTTCTCCGCCTGCTTCTGCTGTTCGACGGCCTCCTGTTGATCGTTCTGCGCAATCTGCTGTTCAGCATTCTCCATGTGCTGCTGAGCCTGCTCCATGGGAGACTGCTCAGACTCTTCGGAAAGCTGCTCGGCATCCTCCTGCAGTTGATG
Organism: Phycisphaeraceae bacterium; assembly: GCA_028277685.1. Lineage (GTDB taxonomy): Bacteria > Planctomycetota > Phycisphaerae > Phycisphaerales > Zrk34 > JANQFT01. The sequence continues at coordinate 5,081 of JANQFT010000081.1, read as the reverse complement.
CTGCTCCTGCTGCAATTGATTCTGCTGCTGTTCGAACTGCTCCGGGGTGGCGGCTTCGGTTTTCTCGCGCAGTTCTTTTTGTTGTTCGAGCAGTTCCTGAGCTTCGGCGCGCTGTTCCTGTAGTTCGGTCAGTTCGGCAGCGAGGTCGTCTTCTTCAAGGATGTCTTCCGCACGTTGCAATGCATCGAGTACTTCTTCCTGCTGTTGCACCGCTTCGAGGGGACGGTCTTCCTGGATATCCTGTTCGGCCTGTTGCTGCTTGGGGGTGACTTCGGCCTTGTTTAATTCGTTGAGCGCCTGCTCAAGCTTGTTCTTTTCGGCGGGGTCTTCTGTTTCGGCGATGGCCTGTTCGATCGCCTGCTTCACCTCGGCGGTTTCGCGGGTGGCTTCGTTCTGCTGTTCGACGGCTTCGTCCTGCTGGGGCTTGGCGTTTTCGGGGTCGAGCAATTGCTTCTTGCCCCACTCTTTAGTGGCGTCTTGTGCCTTCTTCTGTTTCTCGATGACAGCTTTCAGTTCAGCCGCCATGCGTTGCTGGGCCTGTTTGGCAAGAACACGATCGAGCATGCGGTTGAGTTGGCGGATGATGATGTCGATCTCACCGGATGCCGCGGTCACCTTCGGCCGCATGCGCGACAGTTCCTGCCGGGCCTGACGAAGAAACTCGGTGGCCTGGGGTACGTTGGTACCGTTGACGCGCCCCAGGGTGTTGGTCATTTGCTGAAGCTTCGAACCGTCGGTCTGGTTGAACAGTTCGTTGGAGCGGAGGTCAGCCATGAGCAAACTGAGGTTGCGGATCACCTGGTCGAGTCGATGGCTGACCTGCACCTGGCGATACTCTTCGCTGATCAGCTTTTCAGAAGCTTTCAGCAAAGCGGGGTCTTTCGCATCTTGCGCGATCGCAAACGATGCCAGACAAAGCAACAGGATGAAAGCAGACTGACGAATCATCGTGTGCCTCCCGGCGCGGGGGCGCCGTGCTTGAGGATGCTGTCTACCTCTTTACGTCCGTCGACTTCCACATCGCGGACGTCTTTCACTTCCCGGGCCATATCGTTCATGCGTTCGAAGATGTACTGCTGATATTCAGCCACACTCACTACATACATGTTACGCACGGCAGATCGCACAAGATGCGGTTCGCCTGATCGATTGTCGGCCACTTCCACGCTGTAGGTAAGTGTGTCGCCCACCTGAATGCCGGGGGCGATACTGGTCAGACGGAGCGGGATGGTGTCTTCGATGACAGGCTTGGCGTAGGTGTTTAGTTCCAGGCGTTGCTCTTGGCTTTCATTCAGTTGCCACACCAGCCATGCCTTGGCGATGCCGTAGTCATCGTTGGCGCGGAAGGTGAGGTTGAGCGTTTTGCGAATGGTGGCTTTGATATCTTCTGAAGGATGGGCCAGTTCCACTTGCGGCGGAGCATCGGGGGTGACAGTGACGAAGTACTGCACTTCCTCGTCGTAAGTGTAATTGTGTTCGCGCTCGACCCATCGGAACTGATAACCGAAGGAGGCGTCAGCCTTGCCGATAATACGCACGGTGGTGCCGGTGTCGTCGAGCTGCATGTCATATGTAGGACGATGTGCAGCCCCTTCACCTTCCCATGGCCGCAGGTATTTACCTTGAATCACTTCCCGCTTGCGGATGCCGGGGCCTTTCCACGCCACCGCAACGTGGTCATCGCCGATGCCTTCTTTCATAAGCGCTTCGATGTAGTACCGTCGTCCCGCACGCAAGGTGACGGGCTTGCTTTGCTGCTCTTCGGTGCTGGTGAAATCGCCCTTCGTTCGATGCGCACTGGTCTTGGCGATCAGTTGCTTGCTGCGCGGATCAGCGGATGGACTGAGCCACAGTTGACCCTGGTCGTCACTGTTCAGGTAGAAGCGATATCGACCGGTTCTTGGCGGAATGACGAAGCCGCGCAAGCGCGAGCCGTAGTTATCGCCGTAAGACTTCGGTAGCTCGAAGCGTTTGGCAACCTGCGTGTGATTCGGCACATGTTTGAATCGCGCGTGCTTGGTCAGGTCGGTAATCGCGCTGCCTTTGATGCCCGTCCACACCTCAGCAAGAATGCCGCCGGCCGTTTCGTCACCGATCATCAGGCCCGGGCTGTCAGGCATGATGGCGCCTTTGCTCAACGGTCGGTCGAGTGTCAGTTCCCACTGAAGCTGCGTGCCCTCGGGCACGGTGATGTTCAATACATTCTTTTCCGCAGACGCGGTGCCGGTGTAGCTGGGGTAAGTGGCGATCACCTTCGTGCCGACGATCTGCGGTGGCGGCACCACCGTGACGCGAAACTTCTCCGTGCGATCATCGCCGAGTTTCACCCAGTAGTCGAAACTTTGATACACATCGGTAAACCGGGCGGCGAATTGATTCGGCTCCTGCTGCAACAGCGGCAATCGCTCCCAATCGCCATCGATCGGACGTACATGCAGTCGGCCTTCCTGCGGCACCATGCCCTCCGCGGCTACATCGATCACCACACGTTCGCCCTGCTGCACCACCAGGTCGCCGCTGACGTTGGTGATGTTGGTGCGTGTGGGGTATTGCACATTGGCCGCGGGATTGATCATGCGAACAACCAGCGCCTTGAAGTAGTCGTTCCAGTTCACACTGATGCCCGTGAAGAACAACACGGCCGCCAGGCTGACGATCAGAATACGTTTAAGCTGCGCGTAATTGATGATGCGTTTGAAGTCGATCGGACCAGTGACCTCAATCGCCTGTTGCCGCATCGCGTTGAGCAGACTGGGCGAGATGTGAGCATCGTCGCCTTGCTCCTGTCGTAGTTGCACGAACGAAACAAGCAGACTTTCCAGCTCCGGGTTGTGCGATTCCACCTGCAGTGCCACGCGCACCGGATCGAACTGGCGCAAGTGACGCAGCCAGTAATGCCATATCGACCAACCCAGCACCCCCACGTTGAACCCCAACAACATCAGCCGCCCGTACCACGGCAAACGCAACTGCCAGTCAAGCACGAACGTCAGCACCAGCAACGACACCACCCACAGCGCGATCTGGCATGCCGCACGATAGTGCTGGTATCGTCGCTCTTTGCGCCACGCGCGACGCAGTTTCACGTCGATCATCGTGTGCTGGCGGCTGGTGTCGGGTTGGGTGGCGTTCAGCGTGGTCATGGTTGAAAGTATCTCAAGGCAAAACTACACAAGGTCGGTGCGACGGCGGCAGAACCACTCAATCGCGCCAAGCACAAGGATTAATACAAACACGACGGGCAAGTCGAACAGTTCCTTTTCCTGCCGAACGACGGTGGTTTTCTGCTCGGCCTGCAGATTCTCCGCAAGCTTCGGCAGGTCAGGCATATTCAGGTACTGCCCTCCCGAAAGTGCTGCTATTTTCTCGAGCAGCGCCTTCTGCATGGCGGGTTCACGTTGTTCCAGGGCAACCGCTTTCACCTCGTACTCCACGGTGTTCGCGACGCGCTGCAGTTGTGGCTCGACCTTCAACTGGAAACGGCCGTCTTGTTCTGTGGGGATGAAGCCGCGGAACAGGCCGGGCGTCTGGGGGTCGGCTTCGAGTCGCACCGCCACGGGTTCGGCAAGCGGACCGACCCGCTCGACAAAAACGGCGAAGCCATCGGTGCGCGCCGGCTCGAAGTTTTCATTCAACACATGGGTGAACACCTGCACGCGATCGCCGGTGGCATACTGCTTGCGATCGGTTTCGATATGGATGCGTTTATTACCACCCAGCAGTCGGCTGAGGGTGAGGAACTGAATCGTCTGCCCCCAGAAACGCGTGTGATACTTGTCGCCGCGCTTGAAGCGCATCCGCCAAAGTTGATCGGTGCCCACGAACATGCATTTACCGTTGCCGTAACGATGCCACGTGATCAGCGGATAAGGCTCCTTGCGGGCATCAGCATCGCTCAACGTCACCAGTACGTTGGCACCGGCCTTGGCTGACTCAATGCGCGGCACTTCATACAATGGCGATGCCAATTTCCACACGCCATCGTTGCGATCCTGCGGCGATTCCAGCGAAGCAGATGCACTGATGCGCCCGCTCGAGGTCACCACGGGAAACACTTCATCACTGACCGACTGCCACGTCGCCCCGCGCAGGCCACCCAACTCGATGGGCAGCACGTCCTCCAGTTTGGTACCGACGTAGCTCTGCGGCGCGTGCCGACGACCAGCCAACATCAACAGTGAGCCGGTGTGCTCGCGCACCAGTTCTTCGATGCGTTGCATTTGTCTCAACGTAAAAAACTGGGAAGGCACATCACCCAGAATCACCAGGTCGTAACGGAACGCACGGCCGGCTACCTCGGGGAAGCGATCAATGTACTGATCGGAATAACGTGCCAGGTCGCTGTCGCCTTCGGTCATGAGGAACGTCACTTCCAAGCGGCGGTCGCGTTCAAGCACACGACGCAGGTAACGAAACTCCCAGCGCGGCTTGCCTTCGATGTAGAGCACCTTGATCTTCTCATCGATCACGCGCACGGTTTGTTCGAAGGTGTTGTTGGCGTTGGTGGTTTCGTCGGCAAACGGTTCGATGGTGATGCTCAGCCGCTTCATGCCGGAGGTGTTGCCCGGCTCGTAGATCATCTGCTCGAACTGCGGGCCACCGGTGAGCATCACATCACGACTGTCGATGGGCAGGCCGTCTACGCTGAGCGTCATTTTAGCCGATCGTCCGGCGTAACCGGTTGAGCTGAGTTGCAGACGCACAGGCACGCGATCGCCGGCAAAGACGATCTCCTGCACGAGCATGCTGTTGATGGCCACATCGGGTGGATTCGGAATACCCAGCCCGACCGGGTAAATGGGAATGTTGCGATCGCGCAGGCGCTGGGCTACTTCCACCGGATCAGTACCTTTGTTGGTGGCACCGTCGGTCATCACGACCACCCCGGCGATGGGTTGACCGGCATACCGCCCCACCACTTCATCGATCGCCGCCCCGAGGCGCGTCGCTTCGCCATCACCGACCAGGCGCTCGGCCATGGTGGTGGTGTCGGCTGCATCATCCGATTCGCCACCGATGGGTTCGAGGCCTTCGTCGATCAGCTCGGCGAGAATTTCAAGGTTCGCACTTTCCGTTTCGAC
>JANQFT010000007.1 GCA_028277685.1 Phycisphaeraceae bacterium | reverse complement strand
CGAACCGAAGTGGCCTAGGTCTGCGCCATTGCCCCAGTCGAATTCATGACGCAGCATTTCCACGTGCACCTTCGCCCCCGGAACAGGCCGGCCGCCAGCATTCACAACTTTGATCGCCAGATCGCCCTTGCGGTATTTCTCGATGCGTTGCTGCGCGGCGCGTCGCCAGTCCACATCACGTGGATCGTCCATGCCGGGGTAAGTTGCCTGGTCTTGCGGCAGGCGCGGCAGTTTCAGTGCCTGAACTTGCGGGGTCTGACCGTAGTGGATCAGCGCGATCCCGCCAATGTCGAACGTCTGGCGCTGTTGGCTCATCGAAAGCGAAACCATGATCGCCCCGGCCTTGCCGTCCTTCCTGACGACCACGGGGTGGAGGGACTGTTGCCACTGGCCGATCTTCCCGCCGGAAACGAAACGACCCCAGTGCGGCCAACCGGTGTTCGCACGCACTTGCACAATTCCTGGGGCAATCTCCGCTTCGACCGGCTTCAGCCAGATCGAAACCAGCGCCCGATCGCCCTTGTAAACATCTGCGACGGCGCCCTGAAGCTTGACGATCAGTGACCAATCCAATCGCAGATGATCTTTCACCTGCACGCGCAGGGCCTTGTCGAACGGCACACCCTCCGTCGGGATGATCCGGCGCTCAACCTGATTCGCCTTCGTACCGTGATTCAGTTCCCACGTGATGCGGTCAAGTGCTTTGGCCTGATTGCTGCCCAGCAGGAACAAGCCCTTGGGCAAGCCGTGCTGCGAGGTCAACTGTTTACGCAGATGCCTGCCGTAGGCATCGAGTTGATCGTCCGGCGTTGTCTTCGGCTCGGGCGCTTCCCAGCCGGTCAGCGGGCCGGTGTCTTCGACCGTCAGCGCGGTGAACGCGAACATACCGCCCGCGGCGGGATTGCGTTCGCTGAAGTAGAACTTCATGTTGCCGGGGCTTGGTCCGGTTACCGCAAGCGTGGTGTCGAACGTTTGGGTCTTACCGTCGGTGGGTTTCAGCTCAAAGCTGCGACCGGCATACTTGCCGACCAGCTTGTGTGACTGGACCTGCGCCTCGGTAAACGCTTGATGTGCCACCTGGTCGGCGGTCACGCCGGATAATCTGAGGTTGAATTGGGCCTTGGCGTTGCCGGTGGTGAGATATGCAAGGCGAACGCGGTAGACCCGGCCGGGCTCGAGCTTCACGCCGCGCCAGGTATAAAGTTGTCCACCGCCTTTGGGGCCAAGCGTATCCAGGCCAAACGCTTCTTCTGCCTGGCCGATCGTGCCGAGGGTCACGCGTACCCTGGACTGCTTGTCCCAATGATTCGCCGACCAGGGCGCGGGCAGCCGCTTGGGGCCTTCCACCACTTGCGGCCCATGCAGAAGCCAGTTCGCAGCGATGGCCTTCGCGGCGCGGTACTCGTAAACGGGTTTTCCGACATCATCAGGCGCGCCGAGTGCGGTTCCCGTATGCGCGGCATACACGGCCAGGCCCACGGTCAGTACAACGATAACTTTCAGATGGCTTATTTGTCTCTCTACTTTCTGGATCAGTCAGGGGATGTTTGAATCGTTCGGGCTTAGCATTGAGACGATGGCTTCAGCGTGGTCCCTTCTTCCATAGCCCGATCGCATCGCCCGTGGTGTTGCGGATCTCGTCATAGGTGCGATCTTCGACGTGGCCATCGCCCATCACGAAGTTCGCGTGGTTGTTGGGATGGCTGTCCTGGAACTCCGGTCGCCAGGGCCAGCAGTTCCTGGTGTTGAACTTGTCCGTCAGGCTGCCGCGGCCGTCCGCCACCAGGTTGGACGGGAAGTCCACCCAGTAGCGTCCGCCGCCAACGAAGAAGCCCGCGCTGTCACCGAACCAGAACTGGTGGGCGTTCAGATGGGCGGTGCTGGGACGGGCCGGCAGATCCTTCGCAATCCATGGCTGCGGCGTATGGTCGGGCGATTGGGCGCCAAGGTAGAGGTTCAGTTCGTACGCGCGGAAGTCATACAGGCTGTGGTAGTTATCGATCGTGCCGTCCATGTACGGCTTGACGCTGCGATCGGCCTGTGGATCGTGTAAGACCTTCTTGAACTGGCGGTAGCCGTACTTGCTTTTGGTGATGACTTGCCACCAGGCCGTTTCATCGCCCAACCCGCGGTAACCATAGAAACTCGGCCCGTTGTGCGGGAGGATGTCTTTGCTGTCTCCGGCATACGTCAGCCCCCAGATGCCCAACTGGCGCAGATTGGTCTTGCAGGCGGCATCCACCGCTACGGTGCGTGCCTTTTTCAACGCCGGCAGCAACAAGCTGATCAGCAGGGCGATGACGGCGACCACCACCATCAGTTCCACCAGCGTGAATGCTTTGCGACCAGACATGGGCAGGCTCCACCAGGACCTCATCGTTACCCCGGAAAGCGGTGAACGGCGGTCAGGCCACTCACCGTGAAGCTCGGGTGCGACCGCCCTACGCTCGGCGGCGGAGCATGGCAACTGCCCCCAGCGCGAGCAGCACCATCGAGGCCGGTTCGGGCACGATCGTGTCGAGAGTGATGACCAAATCGTCCGTGGCGGTGTACGTGTGATTGACGTCGCTGCTTTCGTTCCTCGCGGTGAACAGGATCTCGTGC
>JANQFT010000470.1 GCA_028277685.1 Phycisphaeraceae bacterium | reverse complement strand
TACTTCACCAGCACCAGCATCATCTACCTGCTGCTGCGACGCAGTGTGGACGGCGTGGAAACAACCCAGTGCTACATCGAGCAAACGCCCGGAAGCGTTTCCGACACGGATAAGGTTGAGCCTGGCGAGACCGAGGTGGTGAATACTACCGGAGACGCTGACGCTGAATGACGGATTACTAATGACGAATGTCTAAACAATGACCAGGCACGAATGACCAATGCCCGATGGTTAAACATTGGTTATTGGGATTTCGACATTGATTCGCCATTCTGATTTCGTCATTAGACATTTTCTCTCCAGCAGGCGAAGCCACCTTTTTTCGGGTAAAATCCCACGCTCCCCCGTTAAGAGGATTCACTCATGAGCACGCATCGACACGTTATCGCCGCCCTGGTCATGAACGAACCGGGTGTGTTGGCCAACGTTGCCGGCATGTTCGCCGCACGTGGTTTCAACATCGACAGCCTGGTGGTTGGCCGCACCGAGAACCCTGATGTCAGCCGCATGACCATCGTCGTGATCGGCGACGACCAGATGCTCGACCAGGTTCGTAAGCAACTGGGTAAAATCGTTCACGTGGTGAAGGTGGTTGATTATTCCAGCGCTGCGTTCATCGAACGAGACCTGATGCTAACCCGCATCGCCGCCTCGAAAGAAAACCGTGCTGAGGTGGTGCAACTGGCCGACCTGTTCCGCGCCAACGTCGTCGACGTGGGGCACGATCAGGTGATGGTCGAACTATCCGGCACCGAAGATAAACTGGAAGCGTTCGTCGAACTGGTGCGCCCGTTCGGCATCGTGGAACTGGCGCGGACGGGCCTGATCGCCATGCCACGCTCGGAAAAAGTTCCCGGTGTGTCGCCCACCGCGCGCCGCGTGGCTACCCCCGCCACCACCGGTCGGGCCGACCGCCAGAATGCGCCCACTACCGATGTGAAACCGGAAGATCTGCCGCCGGGATGATTAATTGTCGATTGCCGATTTGCGATTGCCGATTGAGGTGTTAGGCACCGCAACGCACGGCCATGACAAGGATGTCATTCCCTCAATCGAAAATTGGAAATCGGAAATCGAAAATGCCAAAACACACCATCGCGCATGTGACCCACGAAGCTGTCGAAAAGCTTGGCGGTATCGGTACCGTTCTCGAAGGCATGATGACCAGCCCGGTCTACCGCAAGCACGTTGGGCGGTCGATTCTCGTCGGGCCTTGCTCGGCCAGCGTGCAGGTCGATCCTGCCAAACGACTCGGCGAGGAAGGCACCGTGCTGTACAGCACGGTTGATAACGTCGACAAACTCGGCTTGGGCAACAAGCTGCGGCCGATCGAATGGTCGTTCGACGTGGCCCTCGTCTACGGCAAACGCACGTATGATATCCCCGGTGATAAGCGCAGCGGTGAAGCCGATGTGCTGCTGATCGACGTGTTCAAAACCAACCCCGATCGTCTGCAACTGTTCAAGTTCCGCCTGGCGGAAACGTTTGGGTTCGATTCGTCACGCTTCGAGGAAGCATGGGAGTTCGAGGAATACGTCCGCCTGGCTGAACCGGCGTTCTACGCGCTGACCGCGTTGTTGGATGACAACGAACTGCCTTGCATCATGTTCAGCCACGAGTTCATGGGCATGCCCGCGTGCCTGAAGGCGATCCTCGATGGCGAAAAGGAATTCCGCACCATCTTCCACGCACACGAATGTGCCACTGCACGCAAACTCGTTGAAGATCACCCCGGGCATGACACCATGTTCTACAACGTGCTCAATGAAGCACGTGAGCAGGGCAAGTACGCTTCCGATGTATTCGGCGACCTCAGCGGTTACTTCAAGCACGAGTTGATTCGTCGTTCGCACTGTTGTGATGGCGTGATTGCCGTGGGCGATTTTACCGCCACCGAGATGCACTTCCTCGGCCCACAGTTCGATCATCACCACATCGACATGGTCTACAACGGCCTGCCCGCGATGAAGGTGACGCTGGCTCAACGCAAGAAGAGCCGCAAGATGTTGGTCGACTACTCGGAAAAACTCGTCGGCTACAAACCCGATATTCTCATGACCCACGTCACCCGCCCCGTTATCAGCAAGGGCATGTGGCGGGATGTGAAACTGTGTGCGGAGATGGATCGCCGCCTTGGCGAACAGGGCAAGAAGGCGATTCTGTACATGCTCACGTCGGCCGGTGGTCAGCGTCGCGCGCAGGACGTGCGCAACATGGAATCGGAATACGGTTGGCCCCGCCACCACCGCGAAGGTTACCCCGACCTGGTCGGCCCTGAAGTCGATATTCACAACATGATCGAGCCGTTCAACGCCGAACACAAGAATGTGCAGATCGTGCTGGTCAACCAGTTTGGCTGGGACGCCGACCGCATCGGCACCCGCCTGCCGAAGAAGATGGACATTGCCGACCTGCGCTTCGCCACCGATGTCGAACTTGGCATGGCGACGTACGAACCGTTCGGCATCAGTCCGCTCGAACCCTTGTGCAGTGGCGCCGTGTGCGTGATCAGCAACATCTGCGGTTGCGCCGGCTTCGTCGATTACGCCACCGACGGTGAAGAAACTGAAAACGTCCTCGTGGCCGACTACACCCGCCTGCAACACCGCATGTCACTGGATGACCTGTTGAACATGACTCAGCAGCAGCGCGATGAGGTGGAAAACGCCGAGAGCGCACGGCTGGCCGACGAACTGCTCCGCCGTGTCCCGCAAACGGACAAAGAACGCAACGCGTTGATCTCCTCTGGCCAGAAGCTCGCCAAAAAGATGGGCTGGGACCAGGTGGTCGAACACAAAATGCTCCCACTGCTCGAGCGCGTGGCGAACGGCAAGTGATTTCAAGTCGG
>JANQFT010000330.1 GCA_028277685.1 Phycisphaeraceae bacterium | reverse complement strand
AAGCGAGTTTCTCCGCCAACAGACGCAGCACGTGCATGGTGGCACCGAGTGGCCCGACGCGCTTGCCCTGCGGATCGGCGATGACGTGGTACTGCGTGTTCGCATCGAGCACGCCGCGTTCGATGCGCCAGGCGATCTGCGCCCGGTAACCACGGGCCTGGGCTTCGTTGGCGGCGGTCAGCACGATGTGATCAAAACGACTCATTCATCATCCTCGCAAGATTCAGGCGCTTTCTCGCAGTTACTATCGGCGGTTTGCGGTGGTTACTTCCGCTCGGCCAGGGCACTTCGCTGGGCGCGAATCAGTTGGCGAATGCCTTTGCGGGCCACGTCTAGCATGCGGTCGAGTTGTTCGCGATCGAACACACCTGCTTCGCCGGTGCCCTGCACTTCGACGAACTGATCGCGATGGTTCATCACCACGTTCATGTCGACTTCAGCGTTGACGTCAAGCTGGTAGTCGAGGTCGAGTTTCACCTTGCCATCGATCACACCGACGCTGATGGCGGCAACCGGACCGATGATAGGATTGGCTTCGATGATGCCTTGTTCGCGCCCGGCGGTGATCGCATCGCACAGCGCGACATAGGCCCCGGTGATCGATGCGGTGCGCGTTCCGCCATCGGCGTAGAGCACATCGCAATCGCAGGTGATCTGCACCCCCGGAAGTTTATGAAGGTCGACGGCTGCGCGGAGGGAACGGCCGATGAGGCGTTGGATTTCGGTAGCGCGACTGTTGGGGCCTCGACGTTGGCGGTTGGGCGTGGAGCCGGGCAGCATGTTGTATTCCGCGGTGACCCAGCCGCGCGGCGGATCGGCATCTTTCAACCAGGGCGGCACATCAGTGGTGAGGCTGGCGGTGCAGAGCACGCGTGTTTCGCCCATGGTGATGACCACACTGCCGGGGGCAGCGGTGGGGTAGTGACGTTCGATGGTGATCGGCCGCAGTTGGTCGGCGCGTCGTGTCATATGTGCATGTCCATTCTGAAGTGATTTCGATGCGGTGCACGATATCAGAGACGGTGAGCATCGTCATTGCGAGGGGCTGAGTGAGTTGTTAGAATTCTCCGTTTGCCTCGCAGTCACGGGCGCGCGTAGCTCAATTGGATAGAGCACCTGACTACGGATCAGGAGGTTGGGGGTTCGAATCCTCCCGCGCGTATTCCACTGAGAAGGCGACCCGCAAGCCCAAGCCACCCGCTTGGGCTTGTTGCGTTTGGGGGAGATCAGGGGGCAGGTAACAGGTGCGTGCGGGGATGGCTTCTTTTGGGGCAGCATGGAAAGATTGACTACGCGGGGCCTCGTGAGAGGTGGGCAGTTTGGTTGCGCCCATGTAAGAAGTCAGGATGTGGAAGCAGATCCGTAACTGTCATCCCATTCCATCTAACGGATGCATAGCGGGGAGGGTGAAGCTCCTGCTGGGCCGCAGCGAATGCTGGTCGGCTATCGCAAGCGGCTCAGCAAGAGCTTCGCCCTCCCGAGGGTACATGAGCGACCTTGTTAATTAAATCTTTATTTTAAATATATTTATACCCTGTATTCCGGGTTGGCCAACCAGATTTTTCCGCAAGATTCATCAAAATCGCGAATAATCTGCTTGCATTGCACGATCCATCGTGCATATTTTATTTGGCCGAAGCATGATCGATCGTGCAATGGTCCGAAGGAGCAAACACTTGGCCACACGTCAGGACATTGCTGAGCAGACCGGTGTCAGCGTGCAGACCGTTTCGGCGGTACTCGCGGGCAAGGCACGGCAGTATCGCATCAGTGAGAAGCGAGAAACGTTGATCAAGCAGGCGGCCCAGTCGATGGGATACCGACCCAATGCGGCAGCGCGTGCGACGCGGCGGGGGCGTTTCGGGGCGATCGCGCTTCTACTGGGCACGAAAGATGGTCGCAGTGAATTGCCCAAGCATCTGCTCAACGGTATTCAGGATGCCACCGGCGAGCGCGACCTCAACCTGATGGTCGTGCGTTTACCGGATGAACAACTGACCGACAGCGATTACGTGCCGCGCATCCTGCGGGAGACATCGAGCGATGGTTTGTTGATCGACTACACGCACAGCGTGCCCGATCGCATGCTCGAACTGATCGACAACAGTGGGATGCCGGTGGTCTGGTTGAACACCCAGCGTCCACGTGATTGCGTGCGACCGAACGATCTGCTTGCGGGGCGCACCGCAACCGAACACCTGCTCACACTTGGTCACCAGTGCGTGGTTTACGCCGATTTCGGCAACGGCCCCGACATTCCTGAACTGCACTACAGCGCGGTTGATCGCAAGCAGGCATACATCGAGGTGATGCAGAACGCTGGCTTCACGCCGACGGTCAGCCTGCCGACCCATGGCGAGATGGCCACACCCGATGAGCGCTATGCGATGGCGCGTGGTCTGCTGAGTCAGCCTGATCGTCCGACGGGTGTGATCTGTTACGGCAGCACCACGGCATGGGCGTTCTTCGGCGCGGCGAACGATCTTGGTTTGTCCATTCCCGAAGACCTTTCGGTACTGACATTTGATAACGCGGTATCGCCCATGCTCTGGCCGCCCTGTGCTTCAATGATTCTGCCGAACACGCAGATGGGGCGGCAGGCGGTGGCGATGTTGACCGAGAAGATCAAGCACCCGGCCGAACCGATCGATCCGGTACTGCTTCCCTTCGAATTTGTCGCCGGTGGTTCGTGCGCCGGTGTGCGTTTGTGAAAACCCGAGGAACGAAAAAAGCTGTCTCACCTTTAGGAGGTTAATGATGAGTATGAAGAACGTGACACTGGCCGTTGCATTCTGCCTTGCCGTCACTAGTGCAGCTTCGGCCACGATTCTGAACAACCTGAGCCTTGGCACGCAGATTGACCCGCCGCAGCGGCGCAACGTCAACCTGGTGGCGACAAACGCGACGGCCGAAACGACGGTGGAAGCGTCTTTGGGTGATGGCGGTGTGATCAACGATATTCGCCAGTCCGCTGATCCTGCTGGTGGTCAGAATCACACAATTACATTTACGGATGCAACCTTGCCTGACATTCGCTTGCAGCGCATCCAGAATCATCGCGGCAATTCGATGGATGACTCATCCAAAGCGCAGGCCACCAGTGAAGGTGAAGCGCTGAAGCTAATCAACGAAAACAATGACGACCTGATCACCGACATCATCTTTGGTGATTACACCTCAGGCACGTTCACCGCGTTCACCAGCCAGGGCGTTGAGGCTGTGGGCTTCACGATGGGGCAGGTCGAAAACGATACACCGTTCACGGTTGAGTTCTTTGCGCCGAATGGTGCGCTGTTGATCACCCAGACTGCGGTGGGCACATCCAATAGTGGTAACGCCAGCACGGTGTTCTTCGGTTACGTGAATAGCACGGACTTGATCGGCCGTGTCCGCATTACCCGTGGTAACAGCGGTTACGAAGAAACATATCTCGGCGACATCGCGTTCAGCGGCGTCATTCCCGAACCGGCATCGATGGCACTGCTCGCCATTGGCGGTTCGTTGATGCTCGCGCGTCGTCGCGTCCGGTAAGCACGTATTCCTCCAGCAGCGCGAAGCGTAACGGCATCGCGCTGCTTTGTTTCGCATCGTCTGGGAAATCAAGTGAAAAACGGGGCGGCTGAACTGTCGATGATTCTGATAGGGCAAGCCATGACCACGCGTTCCAAAGGTTTCACGCTCGTTGAACTGTTGGTGGTGGTCGCGATCATTTCCTTGTTGATCGCCATGCTCCTGCCCGCGCTGAATAAGGCACGGGATGCCGCCCGCAATGTGCAGTGTCAAACCAACTTGCGCAATTACGGTCTGACCATTCAGCTCTACGGCACCGATTACCGTGGTTATGTGCCGCATGGCCACATGAAGCATTTGCCGAAGTATGGCAAGCGTTGGCCTTACGTGCTGCCGTTGATGTATGACTACGGCCGGGGCGCTGCGTACAGTTCAAACTTCTGGCGGAAGGCCAATCCGAATAATGATCCGGTGACCTGTCCGAGTGATCCGTACGCCACGAAGAAGGAGACGGCCGACAACTGGGGTAAAGGCGCAAGTTACATTGCCAACGGTAACGTCATTCGGAGCACGAACGGTGCGCCTTATCGCAGGGCCGTGTTCAAAAGTCCGCCACAGACGTTGGCCATCGCCGAGAAGCCCGGATGGCTTGCCCCCGGAGATGCTGTGGGAGTGAATGACTATCTCAGCGGGAGTAACGCGGCGCGTCAGCTTGAATATCGTCATGGCAGTGCGCCGACACTGAGAACGAAAGTTCATAAATCGTATTCTGCCACCGTTTCCGCGCAGAAAGGCGCATCCCAAAACCTGCTCTACCTGGATACGCACGTCGACATGATCAGTTGGGTCGATATGGATGCCGTTCTGCGTCACACGCCTGACGGTAAGACCAAGGGCATTCTCTGGTGGGGGCGATAGCGCTCGTACATGCGGCTAACCAATCACTGGCCACATGCCTGTGGTCATCAATCAACTTCAGAATAATCAATGAGGACGCAACAGATGAATCTGTGGTTCTTCCGTGTGATCTGTCTATTGGCCGTGACACTGGTCGCCTCAACAGCCTGGGGTGAAAACATCATTTTTCCCAAAGGTTCGGTGGTGGATGTGACCAAGCCGCCGTACAACGCCACGCCGAATGACCAGGTGGACGACACCCGCGCGTTCCAGCAGGTACTGCTCGATCGCAAACGTCTGATCTACATTCCCGACGGCACGTACATCGTGAGCGATACGCTCAGGTGGGGCGGGCGGCAGACGCGTACCGTCCTGCAGGGGCAAAGCGAAGCGGGCACCATTATCAAATTGAAAGACAACGCGCCGGGATTTGAAAACCCCACCAAACCCAAGCCCGTGATATGGACCGGCCGCGCGCCCGCCCAACGTTTCCGCAACGGCATTCGCAACCTGACCGTTGACATCGGCAAAGGGAACGCCGGGGCGACGGGCATTCAGTACATCGCGAATAACCAGGGTGCGATGCGCCATGTGACCATTCGCAGTGGCGATGAGCATGGTGTGATCGGTCTGGACCTCGGCTACACCAACGAACAAGGCCCGTGCCTGATTCATGATGTCACCGTGAAAGGTTTCGGCATCGGTGTGTTCATGAAGCATGCCGTCGATGGTGTGGTGCTGGATGGTGTGACGGTGATTGGTCAACGAAAGTTTGGCGTGATCAACGATGGTCAATGCGTCAGCTTTCGACGCCTGCACAGCAAGAACAGTGTGCCCGCGTACTGGAACAAACGCGGTGCAAGCCTGACGGCACTCATCGACAGCACGTTGGTTGGTACCGATGGCGCTGAGGTGCATGCCGCGATCATCAACGATGCGAAAATGTTTGCCCGCAACATCACCACGCAAGGTTATGCCCGCGCCATCGACAACAGCGATGGCACACGACAGGGGGTGGCAGGAAATAGAGTCGATGAATTTGTGTCCCACCCGGTCCTGAGTCTGTTCCGTTCGCCACCGCGTTCACTGAACCTGCCTATTGTCGATATTCCGGAGGGGCGTTGGTGCGCGTTGAAAGACTGGCAGAGCGTGCGCACCCATCCGCCGGTGAAGAGCACCTATACCCGCAAGGATGGCAAAAAAGTGCAGTTGACCGACTTTGCTCCATCGCTGCAGAAGGTGATGGATGAAGGGGCGCGTACGGT
>JANQFT010000290.1 GCA_028277685.1 Phycisphaeraceae bacterium | reverse complement strand
CTTCGGATGAGCAATTCGGTGGCTCCGCCATCAGGATCGTCATCGTAGCGCGCGGCCACCATGGCCTGCGTGGCGTTGATCAGCAGATTCAGTACCGCTTGCTTGATGAGGCTGGCATCGAGAGACAATTTGTCTGCCGCAGGATCAAGGCTGGCCCGCAACTGCACGCCGGATGCTTCTGCCTGAGGGGCGTAGAAATCGACCAGTTCTTCCAGCAGCGCGTTGATCTTCACCGGCTGACGATCGAGTTTCATCCGACCGGCAAAGCGGAGGAAGTCTTCGAGAATGGCACGCAAACGCGAGGTTTCTTCCGACAGTGCGGTGATGCGCCGCTGAATCCGACCGGCGTGGGGCTCATCAAGTTTCGCATCGTCCACCGTCTCGCTGAGCAGTTGCAGGTTCAGCCCCACCGTGGATAGCGGGTTCTTGATTTCATGGGCCAACCCCCCGGTGAGGGTACCCAAATGGGCCAAGCGTTCGGCCTTACGGGCGCGTTCGGTGACGGCCTGCATTTGCCGTTTGATGGCGCACGAACGAAGCCTAGCGTGCACCGTCGCCAGTGCCGCCATGAGTACCGCGCCGCAAACAGCACCCACGATAAACCACATGATCGCGATTGTATCGGAGCCTGCCCCCACGGAAAAATCAGAGCGTTACCTACGCCCAGCCAGCCCCGCAACAACCCAGCAACCGATCAGTGATCGATCGACTCGGTTTCGGCTTCAGAATCGGCCGTTTCTTCCTCGTCGGCCTGATCCTTGTTGGGCACCGGTACCGGGTTTTCGACCGCTTCCTTGTTGACATGCACGGTCAGGCGAGCCACATCGCGCGCCTGCCAGCCCTTGTCGCCCTCCAGCAACTCATAATCAACCCACTCCCCATCTTTCAGAAGTCGGAAGCCGTCGGCCTTGATGTGGGAGTAATGCACAAACACATCCTGGCCTTCGGGGCCAATGATGAAGCCATACCCCTTCTTGGGGTCGAACCACTTCACGCGTCCTCGGGTAGGCATCGAACACCTCCCAGCAAACAGAGCTGAACTATCAGAAATGCGCATCAGCCATAGATGCGCAACAACGGCGTTTATCGCCGACGTTTCTCAGTTCGGGTGACGTCAAGCGCGATCGAGAATTGCTGCCCCCAAAATCGCAGACATACATCAATGCCGGCTCCAGCCTGATCAACACCCTCAGTCTGTCAAAAAACACCACATACGCCGTGGATGCACTGCCTCCCTGTCCTCAATTCTTCGCAGATGTGAGGCATCCACATGGAGGTAGCATAACCCCATATATGCAGACAAGGAAGTGTTTTGTGGTACTTTTATCCACTTTCTCGGGCTGGATTTCTCTGTGATGCCAACCTGTTGGCACCCCATTTCTTTGCCAGCTTACACTGCGCATTTGGGAACTTTATCACGCAATACAGGCAAATTATGCCAATCTATGCGAGCTTGAACGAGCTAGCTTCGCCGAATATGGAACGCCCTACACCTCAGGATGAGTATGGGACATTGATGGAGCCTGATCAATCTGACGTTTTCTTCAAGTAGTTCCGTCAAGCACGATCAGGCAGCACATCATCTGCGAGGAACGTTAAGCAACAACTCCAAGAAACCGACTGGCTCATCCACGGTAAATCTCGGAATTGACAAGTCTCTCCGATACCCGATGGCTGGCCATCACCTTCAAGCCCGTTGCCGGAGAAATGCCAACCACGTATCGCCGTCGGGTGAAGCAGCAACTGGTTGACTGATCGACCATTTTAAAAGCCCATCTCGCGGGAGATGGGCTCGTATAGATTCACACAAATGCGATGTCAGCAGGATATCAATCTTCTTTCTTGTCGCCTTCATCCCCGCCACCTTCGTCGGCGATCACGGCCTTGCGGCTGAGCTTCAAGCGGCCCTGGTCGTCGATCAGGATCACCTTCACGCGAACCATGTCGCCTACCTTCACCACGTCTTCAACCTTATCGACGTAACCATCAGCCAGTTCGCTGATGTGGCACAGACCGTCCTGACCGGGAATGACTTCGATGAACGCGCCGAAGTCGCGGATGGTGTTCACCTTGCCGTTGTAGATTTTGCCGACCTGAACTTCCTGGCAGAGGCGTTCGACTTCTTCGACCGCCTTCTCGGCCTTGCCTCCACCAACGGCACTGATAAGCACGGTGCCGTCTTCTTCGACCTCGATGGTCGCGCCGGTCGCATCCTGAATGCCGCGGATGGTCTTGCCGCCGGGACCGATCAGGGCACCGATCTTCTCGGGGTTGATCTTCACGGTCAGCAGACGCGGTGCGTGAACACTAAGGGTGTCGCGTGGCGCGGCGATCTCTGATTCAATGGCTTCGATGATCTTGATGCGAGCTTCCTTCGCCCTGGCGAAAGTTTGCTCAATGAGGTCATAGTTCAACCCGCGGGTCTTCAGGTCAAGCTGAATACCCGTCACGCCTTCGCGCGTGCCAGACACTTTGAAGTCCATATCGCCGAAGTGATCTTCTTCGCCGAGGATGTCGGTCAGCAACAGTGTTTTGCCATCTTCTTCGACCAGCCCCACGCTGATGCCAGCACAGGTGTTACGGATGGGCACACCAGCGTCCATCATGGCCAGGCATCCTCCGCACACGCTGGCCATCGAACTCGAGCCGTTGGATTCTAGAATTTCACTCACCAGGCGGATGGTGTAGGGGAACTTGGCGGGGTCAGGCAGAACGCCGGCGAGGCTGCGTTCTGCCAATGCACCGTGGCCAATTTCACGACGACTCGGGCCGGTGATACGGCGGGCTTCACCCACGCAGAACGGCGGGAAGTTGTAATGCAGGTAGAACTTCTGGCTGTATTCTTCATGCAGGCCATCGACGATCTGCTCGTCCTTGCCGACGCCCAATGTGCAGGAAACCAGCGACTGCGTTTCGCCACGGGTGAAGGTGGCCGAACCGTGTGTACGGGCCAGCACGCCGGTTTCGCAGGTCAGCGGGCGCAATTCATCGGTACCGCGGCCATCGGTGCGTTCGCCTTCGAGGATGAACTCGCGGGTGACTTTTTCTTCGATCATCTCGAAAACCTGCTTGATCTGCTTGCGCTTGTTCAGCAGGGCCAGGTACTTGGGGTAACTCATGTCGCTGTCTTCACCCGGCTCGGGGGCAGCAGCTTCCATGTATTCATCGAACACCTTGTTGACCGCTTCCTCGCGGGCAAGTTTGCCATCGGTGCGTTTGGCCACACGGAGTGGTTCCATCACCTTGGCAAACACATCGTCGACGATTTCCTGCGCAGGCAGATGCAGGTCGGCCGTCTTTTCCTGACCGGCCTTTTCGACCAGTTCGTCGATGGCATCGAGGATGGTGAAAATCTGTTCGTGACCAAACTTGATCGCGGCCAGCACGTCGGCTTCGGGTACTTCCAACGCACCCACTTCGATCATGTTCACACCATCGCGATGACCGCTGAGCACCAGATCGATGTCGGTGTATGCCAGTTGCGCCACCGTGG
>JANQFT010000287.1 GCA_028277685.1 Phycisphaeraceae bacterium | reverse complement strand
CGAGGCGAGCCAAGTGATGCAGTACTCCTTGATGGCTTGGTGGCTCGATGGCTTCGTGCCTTGATGGCTCGATGGCTTTCCTTTGTTGTGCGGTTCAATTCATTTCACCGGCCCGAAGAACGTGTGATACGTTTCATTCTTCGCCAGACGTTGCACGTAGAGCGCCGCCTCGCGGGCATGGTAATCGCCCCACATGCTGGATTCATCGCACGGCACGTGCTGACCTTCAGGGATGTTATCCCAACCATTCGGACGATGGTAGACCGAGTGCAGGATCAGTCCTTCGTGGTTGGTGTCAGTTGAAAGATACGGCTCATCCAGCAGCGTGTTCAACGTGGTCAGACCGGCCTGCGTGAAGCGGGTGGCCTGTTCCTGCTCACCGCGTTCAGCCAGGTAATGCCCGAGGCGAATGAGGCCCTGCACACCGATCGCCGCGGCAGATGAATCGATGGGTTCATGCTCGTTGTAAGGTTCGGAAGCCTTGTTCTGCCAATCCCCCAGCTTGTGCAGATTGGGGGCACCAGTGTCCCAGTAGGGAATGCCATCGGTGGGTGATTCGCGGACAAAGAATTCACACGTGGCCACGGCCGCCTTACGGAGCATGGTTTCAATCTGATCACGTCCGCCAAGCGGTTCCAACTCGTCGTCGCTGCGGGTGGTGAAGTATTCCAGTTCTTCGGCGAAGCCGAGCATGGCCCACGCCAGGCCGCGCGTCCACGTGCTGAAGGCGCTATAGCCCTGTTGCGTGGCGGGGGTACGGAAGTCGCCGTTGTTGGTGTTGAAGACGGATTCGTGCGCGGTGCGGCCGGAGATGTCGTAACTGTCGCGGCCTTCACCGTAGAACACGTTGTAACGCGCGGTGTTGTGGGCGTGCTCGACCACGCGCTTGAGCAGGCTTTCGCGTTCATCGCGCTCGATCTGCATTTCGTGGCCAAGCATGTGCGATACCGCCAGCGCGCGGCATGAACGGATGGTATCCACAAACAGCGATTGCGGTCCGTTGAACGAGTAGATGTAGCCCGTGCCGTCGATCGTGTTCGACCAGCGGCGCGCCTGTACCGCCCCGGTGCACTTCAGCGCCATCTCATAGAAGTTGCGTTCCCATTCGTTTTCCGGGGTGCGACCTTCATTCATCAGTCGCCACAGGTTGCCGTAGGTGCTGACGTTGTTGAACCCGTGATCGTGCACGCCGAAGTGGGTGACGTGTGGGGCCATGACTTTGACGGTCATCTCACGACCGAGATCAAGGAAACGCTGCTCACCGGTGGCATCAAACTGTAGAATGGCCGAGCCGTATTGAAAGCCCTGCGTCCATTCGGTCCAGCCCTGGGCGGTGTACTTGCCGTTCACGGTGAACACCGGGGAGGCGGAACCGGGCGGGCAACTGGTTTCGATCGCGTCGATTTTCGCCGCGGACAGTTCCCACATCCGCTCGATCTTCGGCAGCAGGTCGGCAGGCGTGAGGTTCATGTTGATGTCGATCATGGATAATCTCCGTACGGCTTGCGTGTCGCCAAGAGCAATAGTCTGATGGATATTCACGCAGAAACAAGCCCCATGATTGTGACAGCATGGCAAGTTTTGCCAAGTTTGGCGGATTGACCCATGAGTAAACCCATCGTGATTGGCCTGGATATCGGCACCAGCGGATGCAAAGCGGTGGCGCTGGCGGATGGGGGCGCGATCGTGGCGACATCGACCACCGTGTCGGTATCGGGCCACGCCACGCAGGACGCGGAACAGGTGTTGACCGCTGCCTGTGAAGCGGTGCGACAGGTGAGTGATCGCGCGAACGTTGGTGGTTTGTGCATCAGTGGCGCGATGCACAGTTTGTTGATGGTCGATGCAGATGACCAACCCCTTCACAAAGCGACCACCTGGGCGGACCCGCGCGGAGCGGAGTTGATCGATGAACTACGCGCGGAAGTTGATGCACAGCAGTATCGAATGAACACCGGTTGCCCCCTGCTGCCGTTGTATCACCCGTGTCGTCTGCGATGGTGGCAGCGTCACGAAGCAGAATGGTGGCAACGTAAGCGACGGGTGGTGTCGTTGAAAAGTTTCGTGATGCATCGTCTGTGCGGCACGTGGGCGGAGGATGCATCGGTGGCGTCGGCCACGGGTCTGTTGAACACGCAGATGCGGCAGTGGGATGAGATGGCGATGAAGTTGGCGGGCGTTGAGGTTGATGACCTGCCGGCCGTGCGTGATGCTCGCTCGATCGTTGGCCATCTTCATGAACAGGCATCACAGGCAACAGGTTTGCCGATCGGTACACCGCTCATCGCGGGAGCCAGTGATGGTGCGCTGGCCAACCTGGGTGCAGCGGGAGCGACGTCGGGGCAGATGGTCATCACCATCGGCACCAGCGCCGCCGCGCGGGTGATCAGCAGAGAGCCTGCAGTCTCACCAACCGGCAACACATGGTGCTACGTGCTGGATGATCAACATTGGATCATCGGTTGTGCGATGAACAACGGCGGTGCATCGCTGAGTTTCATTCAGGAGGAATACTTCGCCGATTCATCCGGTGCGGCGGCGTTCGATCAGATGATGCACGAAGCTGCCGAGGTGCCGGCGGGATGTGATGGCCTGACGCTCTGGCCGTTCCGCATTGCCGAGCGTGGCACACCCTGGCCGGAGGACATGCATAAACGGTTACCCCTCATTCAGTCGGATGCCGATACACCACGTGGTATGATTGCCCGGGCGATGATGGAAGGTATTTCGCTGTGCGTGGCGGAGATGGTGGCGTTGGTTGCCGCGGGGGGTGATTCTGATTCGGTCGTACGCATGACCGGTGGTGCCGCCCGGAACAAGTTGTGGCAACAGATCATGGCGGATGCGTTGGCTCGCCCCGTCATCCCCACGGAGGCAGCGGATGCTTCGGCGATCGGTGCGGCCATGATCGGCGCCGATGCGCTGGGGTTGGGGATGCCGCCGGCCCCCCCGCTGTCGCCCTGCGTGCAAGAAAATTTAGAAAATGCCAAAGAATGCGCACGACGGCGCCACGCCCTGCAGGAGCATCTTCGATAACCCTAATACAGAATGGTGCAATACCGCATGTGTGGCGGACGTCTTTATCCAACGGAGCATGCAAGTGTGAATTGATCGCACTTCGGCGTTGTTGCCCGCCGCGCAAAGTCTTATAATCTCAAAGTATATGGACCGTCAGGCAATTTTTTCCGCGACCGTCGCCCATTACCTTGGGCCTATCCGCGAGTTCCTCGACGACCCTGCCGTCAGCGAGGTCATGATCAATCACGCGGATGAGATTTACATTGAGCGTGATGGGCAGATGATTCGCAGTGAGGCACGCTTCGCCGACCAGGAAGCGTACGAGTCGGCCGTCAATAACATCCTGCAATTCACGCACCGCAGTATCAGTGATGATGCCCCACTCGTGGATGCGCGTTTGCCCGACGGCAGCCGTGTGCACGTGGTGAAGCAGCCCTGCTCGCGATTTGGCACTTCCGTGTCCATTCGTAAGTTTGCCAAGGCGATGCTCGATATCGACTGGCTGGTTGAGCTGGGCACGCTGAACGAAGCGACGCGCGAGTACCTTCACGTGATGGTCGAAGCCGAACGTAACCTGCTTGTGGCCGGTGGCACCAGCACGGGAAAAACATCAATCCTCAACGCCCTTTCCACGTTCGTCGAACAGCATGAACGCATCATCGTGATTGAAGATTCATCCGAACTGCAACTCCAACAGGATCACATCATTTCACTGGAAACGCGCCCGCCGGATCGATACGGCCGCGGTGAAGTGACGATTCGCGATCTGTTCCGTTCGAGCCTGCGGCTGCGTCCAGATCGCATCATCATCGGCGAAGTGCGCGGCGGTGAAGCGCTCGACATGATTCAGGCGATGACCAGTGGCCAGGGCGGCTCCATGGGCACGTTGCATGCGAACAACCCATCCGATGCCCTGAACCGCCTG
>JANQFT010000284.1 GCA_028277685.1 Phycisphaeraceae bacterium | reverse complement strand
GCGCCCGCATCCAACAACACCTGCGCGACCTCCACCAGATTCGCAGGTAGCGCTCCTTCTGTTTCAAATGGGTTGGCCGCCACGAAGTGAAGCAGCGTGGGATGTTTGAAATACCAGTCTTTGTCGTAGAACTCATGACCGGCCGCACGGCGTGTGACCAGATCAGGATGCTCAGTCAGTAACGCACGTAAACTTGCCACATCACCGGCGTTGATCATTGCCACTGCTCGCGCCAGCAGCGGATCATCCGGTGCGGGGTGACGAATCAAATCAACCTGGGATCCATCGGTTTGCGCGAACTGACAACTAGCGAGGCACAGACAAACACCGCAAACGACAAGCAACAGAATCAGATGGGCCATGACGGACCTCCTGGACGCGAGTGCGTCAGTTGAGGCCGGTTGTCCGCAAGACCGGCGAAGGGGGTTCGTCATCAAATCAGGATGTCGAACAGTCACAGGTGGGCGTGGCCCTTTCCGCGGACGGGATGCTTCCTGCAAGCGTGAAACTTTAGGCCCGCAATCTACCCTAGACAAACCTCCGTCTTGACTTGGGAGATTTCACGCGATCTTGACACATTCACGTTATCGAAGTACCTTGTTTCGCTTCGTTTAGCCGCCTGATGTGCGCGCTGGACCTGTTGGCGGGTTGCGATTGGCATCGTGACCGGCATTGATGAGGTAAACCGTTATGCATCCCACACATAAAATGTGCCATGGCCGCACCCGTCGCCGTCGCAGTCACCATGCGCTCCGCGCCGCCAAGCCGGCGGTGTGCCCCAACTGTGGCTCAGCCAAGCAGCCTCATGCCGCTTGCCCCAACTGCGGCTACGTGCGACCTGGTCTTTCCCTGAAGACTTCCGAGGAAGAGTAATCCATGCGGATTGCCGTGGATGTCATGGGGGGTGATCATGCGCCCGATGCGATCATCGATGGCGCGATCGATGCGCTCGACCAGCTCGGGGCGGACGATCAGCTCGTTCTTATCGGCGATGAAACCGCCATCAACGAAACGATCACGGAACGCGGCCTGAAAAACGACGCGCGGCTCATCGTCGATCCCACCGAGCAAGTGATCGGGATGCACGAATCGCCGATCGAGGCGCTCCGTACCAAACCCAACAGTTCGATTGCCCGCATGGCATGGCTCGGTTCGCGTAAGGCGAAAGATGAGCGATGCGATATTATCATCTCCGCTGGCAACACCGGGGCATGTGTTGCCGCGGCACAAATGTCCATGCGCCGGCTTCCGGGCGTGCACCGTCCGGGCATTGCCGTCACGCTACCGACCTTCCATGGCCCGGTGGTTGTTTGCGATGTGGGGGCAAACATTGTGCCCAAGCCACATCACCTGCATCAGTACGCTCACATGGCTGGGCTGTACGCGAAGTTGGTGCACGGCATTGCAGACCCGCGCTGCGCGGTGCTGAGTATCGGTGGCGAAGAAGGTAAAGGCACATCACTCGTCAAAGAAACCGCAACCCTCATGCGGCAGGACGACATGCTGAATTACGTCGGCTACATCGAAGGACGCGACTTGTTCGATGACCGGGCGGATGTGATCGTGACCGAAGGGTTCACCGGTAACGTGGTGTTGAAGTTGGCTGAGGGCCTGGCTGCGGGCTTGTTCAAAACCATCGCGCATGAGATTTTTGAAGTCGACCCCGAGTTGGCTATGAAGTTCGAACCGGTCGTGAAGAAGATCTACGCCAAGCACGACTACCACGAATACGGCGGTGCACCGCTGCTGGGCGCACACGGCATTTGTAAAATCCTGCATGGATCGAGTGAAGCCCGCACCATCAACGCGGCGATCAGGAAAGCGATCAGCTACATCGACCACAACGTCAATGAAGCGATCGTCGAAACGCTGGCACAGGCAAACATCACCGCCGAGGGGGCCACTGAATGACGGATCGTTCACCACGTCCTGCCGGTGTACGCATTGCCGGTACAGGCATGTGCGTACCGCCGAAGGTGTTGACCAACTTCGATCTGGAGAAGATGGTTGACACCAACGATGACTGGATTGCCCAGCGCACGGGTATCCGCCAGCGCCGCATCGTCACTGAAGGCAAGACAACACTCGACCTGGCGCAAGGTGCGGCCGAGCAGGCCTTGACCAATGCCGGCATAACGCCAAGCGATCTGGATCTGCTGATCGTCGCCACCATCACCCCGGAAATGTGTTGCCCGGCGACAGCATGTCGCGTGGTCGATCGACTGGGCGCGATTCCGTGCGGTGCGATGGATCTTTCGATGGCGTGCACCGGTTACGTGGGTGCGTTAAATATTGCGGCGAACTTCATAGCCAACGGCAACATGAAAACGGTCTGTGTGATCGGCGCAGAAACGCTCAGCCGCATCACCAATTGGAAAGACCGCGGTACATGCATTTTGTTCGGCGACGGTGCGGGGGCGGCGATCCTCACGGCATCCGACGATCCCGAACAGGGCTGTCTGCATCAGACGTTGTATTCCGATGGCAGCAAGTGGGGCGAGTTGTACTGCCCTCGGGCTGAAGCGGACATTCCCCAACAGGGTGCTGCGTTCTTGGGTCAGTACAGCACACTGGTGATGAACGGCCGCGAGATTTACAAGTTTGCCGTCACCCGTCTGCAACGGTGCATCAAAGATTCGATGAAAGCTTGCAACCTGACGGTGGACGATGTGAAAGTTGTCATCCCCCATCAGTCGAACGCGCGCATTCTCGAAAGTGCACGTGACAAGCTGGGCTTCGGCGAACATAAGCTTTACATCAACATCGATCGCTATGGCAACACGTCGGCGGCGAGCGTGGGTATCTGCCTGCATGAACTCACCGAGGCTGGCAAACTCGAGAAGGGCGATCATGTGATCTTCGTCGGACTTGGCGGTGGGCTCACGTGGGGCAGCAGCGTGTGGAAACTGTAAGTTGGAAGTGGAAGTCGAAAGTAACTATGAGCGACGCAAGAAACATCATCCTTTGCCCTGGTCAGGGCGCACAGCATGTCGGTATGGGCAAAGCGTGGGGCGAGGCGAACGATGCTGCGAAGGCTGTGTTTGCCATGGCCGACAAGGTGCTTGGTGTCGCGCTGAGCGATGCCTGCTTCACCGGGCCGGATGAAAAGATCAATCGCACTGACTACGCACAGGCTGGTATCTTCACCACGTCGATTGCCACACTTGAAGCAGCGAAGGCGGCAGGGGTGTTGACCAGTCAGATAGTTGCCGCAGCGGGATTGAGCTTGGGCGAATACACCGCATTGCACCTGGCGGGCTGCCTTTCGTTTGAAGACACGTTGAAACTCGTATGGCAGCGCGGCACTTTCATGCAGGAGGCAGCCGAGGCCAGTGATGGGGGCATGGTCGCAATCATCGGTGCAGATGAAGCGCAAACCAACGAGCTTTGCGACAAGGCACGCGAAGATGATGTGCTGGTTCCCGCAAATTTTAATTGTCCGGGTCAGGTGGTTATCAGCGGCTCGAAGGTGGCTTGCGATCGCGCGTTGAAAATTGGTGATGAAATGGGTTTCCGTGTCACGGCGTTGACTGTTGCCGGTGCGTTCCATTCTCCGCTGATGCAACCTGCCGCCGACCGCATGGCTGAGGCGCTTGAGCAGGTTACCTGGCTGGAACCGGCCATGCCCGTACTCAGTAACGTGACCGGAGAAGCGCACAGCCACGACATTGCCATTATTAAAAAACTGCTGGTCGATCAGATCACGCACCCGGTACGCTGGGAAGCAGACGTACGTTGGCTTCTCGCCAATGCAGTCAGCGATGAAATACAACTGATCGAACTCGGCCCAGGCAAGGTGCTCAGTGGGCTGATGCGACGGATCGAACGGAAGACAAAGGTTCAGAACATCGCCGAACCGGCTTAACCGGCATCACGTCGCACCGGCGACGTTGATCACAGGCAAAAGAGGGTAGTCGCATGACCGACAAGACTGAACAGCGCGTAGCCATCGTGACTGGCGCCAGCAGAGGTATCGGAGCATCCATCGCCAAAGCGATTGCCGCACAGGGCCGGCATGTGGTACTGGTGGCGCGCAACGAAGAAAAACTCAACGCCGTCAAGGCCGAGATCGACGCCTGTCCATGTGACGGCACAGCGAGCGTGCAGACCTGTGACATGGCGGATGGCGATGCTGTGGCCGCGCTGGTTGAAGGTGTGGCGAAAGAACATGGTCGCCTGGACATCATGGTGAATAACGCCGGCATCACCGCCGATACCCTGATCTTGCGCATGAGCAATGAACAGTGGGACGAAGTGATGAACGTAAACTTGCGTAGCGTGTTCATTGCCTGTCGCACTGCCGCCAAGCCGATGATGCGAGGCAAATGGGGCCGGATGATCAACATCTCCAGCGTGAGCGGCCTGATGGGCAACGCTGGCCAAGCCAACTACGCCGCAGCCAAGGCGGGTCTGATCGCCTTCACCAAAACGTTGGCCAAGGAACTGGCCGGCAAGGCGATTACCGCCAATTGCGTCGCTCCCGGTTTCATCGAAACTGATATGACCGATGTGCTGCCGGACACCATCAAAGATGGCGCCAAGCAGTTCATCCCCCTCAAGCGATTTGGCGCAGCAGATGAGATTGCCGCGGCCGTCGCGTTTCTGGCTTCAGAGGAAGCCTCTTACGTCACCGGCCAGACGTTGGCGGTCGATGGCGGCATGACGATGCGTTAAACTACTGTCAGAATCCGCGGGCGACCACGTAAAGCGTCCGCAGTTGGCAGTAGGACCCAAACGTGGATATATTGCCCGATCCGTGGGCGCAGGGGCATGTGAGCCCAAACAGCTAAGGAGAGTCTTCATGGACCCGAAGGAAATCGAACAAAAGGTCATCGACATCGTGGCCGAACAGATGGGCGTCGATAAGAGCGAAATCACGCGCGACACCCACTTCATCAACGATCTGAACGCCGATAGTCTGGATACGGTCGAATTGGTGATGGAATTCGAAGACGAGTTCGAGACCTCGATCCCCGACGAAGAAGCCGAAAAGATCCAAACCGTGGGTCAGGCGATCGATTATGTCGTGCAGCAGGCCGAAAAAGCCGACGGCTAATCGCGTCGAATTCGCAGCAGGAAATTCACGTGTGATCAGTGGGACATTCGTACGTCCTCTGATGTTAACGTGGAGCAGCGCCGGTTTGTGCTGCTTTTTCAGTCTTGTGAAGTGACGGAAGCATCCATGAGTAAACGTCGTGTGGTTATCACGGGTCTGGGCTGGGTGACCAGCTTGGGCTGCGAGGTCAATGAAGTCTGGCAGAAGCTGTTGGCCGGTACCAGCGGTATCCACGAGATCCGCCGGTTCAACGTCGACCAGCACACCAGTAAGATTGCCGGTGAGGTCGACTTCTGGGATGGCAAACCCCACCTCGAACCAAAACAGTGCAAACGACTTGATCGCTTTGCCCAGTTCGGCCTGGCTTCTGCGATTGACGCCGTGGCAGATTCCGGCCTGGATTTTTCTAAAGAAGATCCGTGGCGTTGCGGCAGCGTGTTTGGTTCCGGCATCGGTGGGATTGAGGAATTCGAAGCCGGCCACAAGAAAATGATCACCCGCGCACCGGATCGCGTCAGCCCTTTCATGATTCCGAAGCTGATGATCAACGCCGGGGCCGGTAACATCGCGATTGAATTTGGTCTGATGGGCCCGAACGTGGGCACGGTCACGGCCTGCGCATCGGCTGGCCACGCCATTGCCGATGCATATAAGACCATCGCCTGCGATGAGGCCGACATCGTCATCACCGGCGGTAGTGAAGCAGCAGTCAGCCCGTTGGGGGTAGCCTGCTTCATGACCATGCGTGCACTCAGTACCCGCAACGACGACCCCACCCGCGCCAGTCGCCCCTTTGATGTCGACCGGGATGGCTTCGTCATCGCTGAAGGGGCTGGCTGCATGATCACAGAAGAATATGAACACGCCAAGGCGCGCGGTGCGAACATTTACGCCGAAATCATTGGTTATGGTGCCACGTGTGATGCCGGTCACATCACCGCGCCGGATGAAGAAGGCCGTGGTGCGCAGCAGGCCATGCGTAACGCCATCAAAATGGCAGGCATCACGCCCGAGCAGGTCAGTTACGTCAACCCGCACGCCACCAGCACACACTTGGGCGACCTGGCGGAAACCCACGCCCTCAAGGCGGTGTTTGGTGATCACGCCACCAGCGGCAACCTGGCCGTGGGCGCCACCAAGAGTATGACCGGTCACCTGCTTGGCGCATCGGGTGGCATTGAAACTGTGATGACCTGCAAAGCCATTCAGACCGGCGACTGCCCGCCTACCATCAACTTGGAAAACCGCGATGAAGGTTGCGATTTGAACTATATCGCCAATGAAGCGCAGCACCACGATGTGAAATACGCCATGAGCAACAACTTCGGCTTTGGCGGCCACAACATCAGTTTGTTGCTGGCGAAAATATGAAAAAGTCTTGAGCGATCACGCCGTGCCATAGGCTAGGGCACACCCCGACAGACAAACCCAAATAACAACAAAGGCCATCCGACTGGATGGCCTTTTCAATTCACAATGCAGGTGCGTAACATTGACGCCCGCCTCTCTAGGAATGCACGGATCTGCATATCTTCTTCGAGGATGTGCGTCACCACCACGTTGCTTGCCCGGAAGAACGCTGGCTCGAGTTTGCCGTGCACTACTCGGTTAAACAAGGAGAATCCGCATACGATTATTAGTATTGCACGCGCCCGGGGTTTTTGTGCCAGGCTTTGAATACCGCCTGCCCCTGATCACGCAACAGGTTAACACCTGCTACACGACGTTTTGCCCATGGTTGCGTCAGTTCATCGTAGATCACGCCGTCATCGAATTCCGCGGCACCGGCATCTTCCATGGTGCATGCATAATAGACCGTCGGTATCCGTGCCCAATAGATGGCCGCCAGGCACATTGCACACGGCTCGCAACTGGTGTATAGCGTGCAGTCCTTAAGCTGATGCGTACCAAGCTGCTTGCCGGCATCGCGAATGGCCATCACCTCTGCATGCGCGGTAGGGTCATGTGAACTAACCACCTGATTCCATCCCTGCCCAACGATCTGCTTATCACGTACCACAACCGCACCAAACGGTCCATTCCTGCCATCGGCACTGTGAGTCAATGCAAGGTCGATGGCATGCGTCAGAAACGTTTCATGTGACATGTCTGATTGTTGTAACGTCGAGAATATGCGGCAGCAAGTGGCGGGCCGATAACTGTCGTCATGCATAAGCGTCCATACAGCAGAAATCAGACAGATCACTCTCAGAAATATCAGGCTTGCATCATCCACCTCACAATATTGGTCGATAACAAATTTATCTCAATACCTCTCGGAAGGGCGTTCAAGGTGACTATCAAAGCAAAATTGCTGCTAAGCATTATTTCGCTGGTTGGCCTGCTGGCGGTGTCAGTGGTTGCCACTTCATACGTGCTCTCGAATCAGGAAGATGCGGGTCTGGTCATCAATCTGACCGGGCGTCAGCGCATGCTCAGTCAACGGATGGCCAAAGAGGCATTGCTGGCTGAACGCTCGCATCGTGCCGAAGATGTCGCTCAACTCGGTAAAACTGTCAGCTTGTTCAATAATACGTTGAATGCGTTGCGACATGGCGGACAAACCGCGGACGGTAGCGGTCACTCGGTTGACCTTGCAGCCGTCACTGACCGTGACGCACTGGCCGCGCTGGCTGAGGGCGCATCCATCTGGGAACCGATCCATCATGAATTGAAGCTGGTGTTAAGCGGTAGCGAGAAACCGAATTCAAAACATGCCGTGGAAGCGATGGAGGGCGTACAGGTAAAAAGCGTTGCACTGCTGAAGTTGATGAATAAGGCCACCGTCGCTCTGCAGAAGGCAGCCGAACGTGGTAACACGAACTTGACCATCATTCAATATGGCATGCTTGGCTTAAGTGTTGGGCTTGGCATTTTTGTGTGGCGCATGATCCGGCGCAAGCTCATCAGGCCATTGACACAACTCATCGAACAATGTGAAGCGGTGCGCGGTGGTGACTTACGAACCCGTTTGAATTGGGGCGGGCGTGATGAACTGGGCAAAGTCGGTGTGGCATTCGATGATGTGGCCGGCACACTGGGCAGTATGATTTCTGAAGTCGTGTCGACCAGTGATGAAGTGGCACAAGCTGCGGGCGATATCACCCAGGCAGCGGACGAAGTGGCGAAAGCCAGTGATGCCCAGGCCAAGCAGACGGGGCAGGTGGCCAGCGCGATCGAACAGATGGTTGGTACCGTCAGCGAGATTGCCTCCCAAACCACCGAGGCAACTAATTTGGCTGAACGTGCAGGTGAGCAAGCCAAAGAGGGGGGTAAGATTGTGGGTGGCACTGTCGAAGGTATTGACAGTGTAGCTGGCATCGTGAACACCACGGCCACTTCCGTGCGCGAACTGGGCGAACGCAGCAAGCAGATTGGCAAGGTCATCGAAGTCATCAACGATATCGCTGATCAAACGAACCTGCTTGCACTCAACGCTGCCATCGAAGCCGCCCGGGCCGGCGAACATGGACGCGGCTTTGCCGTGGTGGCCGATGAAGTCCGCAAATTGGCCGAACGCACCACCAAGGCCACAGAGGAAGTTTCCTCTTCGATCCAGGGTATCCAGCAAGATACTGACGTCGCCGTAATGCAGATGGAAGCCGGTACCACGGAGGTGGCAGAGAGCGTCGACCGTGCGAGCAAAGCAGGTGAAGCGTTGCAAAGCATTGAAGGTGCTTCAGATTCTGTGCTTGGCTCCATCCGGGCGATTGCCACCGCTGCAGAAGAACAATCCGCCACCTCCGCGCACATCCAGCAAAGCGTGACTGAAATCACGCAGCTTTCCTCCGACTCGGCAAAGAGTTCAACCCACGCCGCCTCGGTGGCTTCTCAACTGGAAGGCAAGTCGAAGCAACTGCGTGAACTGGTCGATCGATTTACGGTCTGATCACAAGATTCAGCAGTACAACCAATCGACAATCAAAAAGCCCCGGTTCTTTGTTTTCATCGTCGGGCCGACATTGGCAAGCGCCTTTCCAGGTTGAGTTTGATGAAAAGGCGGCAGCGCCCGTGAGGAAGCGATCGGCTCAACGCAAGGAATTCAACGGAACAACCTGCGACCCGAAGACCGCTCCTTCACAGTTGTGGTTCGTTTTGATTCACACAGACCTACTACCGAAATACGCCGCGACAGGAGTAATCCTTGCGTCTTGGCGGCGTCTATGGTTATCATGAGCTCGGCAGCCGTAATTCTTTCATGGTTGCTAATCCCCAAGGGTAGTGTGTGGGTGATTCAAATCATATCGCAACTTACGATGGAGCGGCTCCATGGCCATGAGACGCAGTGCAGGTGGTGCATCCCAATCACGTTCAGCCCGGCATAAGCAACTGTCCAAGTGTCCGACCGGCATCCATGGCCTGGATGAAGTCACCCAGGGAGGACTTCCCCGCGGTCGCCCCACGCTGGTCGCAGGTATGGCTGGCAGTGGTAAAACACTCATGGCCACCGAGTTCCTCGTCAACGGGGCCACTGATTACAACGAGCCCGGTGTCTTCATGGCCTTTGAAGAATCGGCTGAGGAACTGGCCGCCAATGTGCAATCTCTTGGCTGGGACTTAAAGTCACTCATCCGACAACGCAAGCTGATCATTGACCAGGTGCGGATCAACCCGTCCGAAATCGAAGAAACCGGCGAGTACGATCTTGAGGGCCTTTTCGTTCGACTCGGCCATCACATCGACAAAATCAAAGCCAAACGCGTCGTACTTGATACGATTGAAGTGCTTTTTGCCGGATTCGAATCGCAGAGCGTCATACGAAGCGAATTGCAGCGGCTATTCCGTTGGTTGAAGGAACGCGGCGTCACGGCCATCATCACCGGCGAACACGGTGAAAGCAATCTGACCCGCCACGGGTTGGAAGAGTACGTTTCCGATTGTGTGTTGGCCCTTGACCATCGTGTGAACGCTGAACTATCCACGCGTCGTTTACGTATCGTGAAATACCGGGGCAGCGCCCACGGCACCAATGAATACCCGTTCATGATCGACCAGGACGGCTTCAGTGTTCTGCCGGTCACCTCGATGGGGCTGAATCATCCTGCCAACACCGGGCGCATCTCCTCCGGCATTAAATGCCTGGACGAAATGCTTGGCGGCAAGGGCTACATCCGCGGCAGTACCGTCCTGGTTTCCGGGATGGCGGGCACGGGCAAAACCAGCCTGGCTTCGGCCTTCGCTGCGGCGGCATGTAAGCGAGGCGAGAAAACGCTCTGCTTCACTTTCGAAGAATCACCTCAGCAGGTCATGCACCACATGAAGTCAATCGGCATGAACCTGATGCCCATGGTGAAGAAGGGGCTGCTGCATTACCACGCAGCCCGACCTGCCAGGCAGGGATTTGAACAGCACCTGGTCACCATGCATCGCATAATCGAGAAGGTTCAGCCGAAAGTCGTGATTGTCGATCCCATGTCGAGTTTCACCGGTCCAGACAGCCGGCTCGACGCAACCTCCTTCATGACGCGGTTGATCGACTACCTGAAAACAAAAGGTATCACCGGCCTGTTCACCAGTCTGAGCTACGATGGCGAGCCGCTGGAATCCACACATGCCAAAGTATCTTCGTTGATGGATGCATGGCTCCTGTTGCGTGATGTCGAACTCGATGGTGAGCGCAATCGCCTGATCACCATCATCAAGGCCCGCGGCATCGGGCACAGCAAGCAGTGCCGGGAATTTGTCCTGTCAGACAAGGGGATTGATCTGGTGGATGTCTATCTTGGCGAGGGACAGGTACTCGTGGGCACAGCCCGCGCCACGGCCGAAGCCCGTAGCGAGGCCGATCGCGCTGCCGACATGGCCCAAGTCAAAAAGGCACACCGGACACTCGAGGTGAAGCGGCAGGCCCTGGAGGCGCAGATTGCCTCCCTGCGAGCAGAGCACGAACTCAATGAACTGCACTATGTCAACCTGTCTGACAAAAGGAAGAGGCAACTGAACGCAAGCCGTACCGCTCAAGACAACCGATCACGTCTGCGCGGTGGAACGAAGAAAAACGCAACAAGGAAGTAACCATGCCCCGCAGCCGTAAACCAGAGTGGTTACTTCAGCTCTACATCGCGGGTGAGACGCCGCGTGCCATGTCAGCCCTGGGTAACTTGCGTGCGATCTGCGAAGAGCACTTACCCGACATGCACCAGATTGAAGTGATCGACATTCGCAAAAACCCAAGCCGGGCTGAATGCGACCAGATCATCGCCCTGCCTACGCTGGTGCGCCGCCGCCCGCCGCCGGCAAGAACGGTCGTGGGAAATTTAAGCGATATCAACAAAGTTCTCGCCAGCCTGGACATTCGACCTGCCAAGACCCGCAGCCCATAAGGAACCTGAATGTGGAAGATATCCGCAACAACCCCGAGGCCGAAGGACCGAACAAGTACGTGTTGCGACTGTATGTGGCCGGCAGCAGCCCGAAATCAACCGTAGCCATCCAGCGCATCCAGCAAGTCTGTGAGACTCAACTGGCCGGTCAATACAACCTGGAAGTGATCGATATCTACAAACACCCGAAGCTCGCCCAGAACCATCAGATTATCGCGGCGCCCACCCTGGTGCGTGAACTGCCCGAGCCGGTGCGCATGTTGGTGGGCAATTTGGCGGATGAAGATCGCGTGCTGGTCGGGCTCGACTTGAAGACTAAATTGACAA
Source organism: Phycisphaeraceae bacterium (assembly GCA_028277685.1). GTDB lineage: Bacteria > Planctomycetota > Phycisphaerae > Phycisphaerales > Zrk34 > JANQFT01. The sequence continues at coordinate 1,458 of JANQFT010000284.1, read as the reverse complement.
CGGATGACTGATCCATGACTGATACGTCTTCCGAAATCCTGTGCCTTCGCGCAGAACTGGAGAACGCACGTGAGCATTTGCGTGTGGCCACCGAAGCGCTTACCGCCATCCAGCGCGGCGATATTGATGCGCTGTTCGTCGGGGAACCCGGCAAACAGCATATCTATACGCTCGAAGGCGCGGACTATCACTACCGCATATTCTTTGAGCAAATGCTGCAAGGCGCAGCCGTATTGGATGAACACCATACCATCCTCTATTGCAATCCGGCCTTTGAAGTGATGGTGGATGCTCCCGCCTCCGAGATACTGGCGACCAACTTCGGCAAACTGCTTGCCCCGGAATGCACCGCCCTCTTTGAGCAATGGCTCGCTGAAGCTGGCAAAACAGGGATCAACCGCACGGTTCGACTCGCCAACCACATCGCACGCAACACCCTCATTCACTTGGCGGTGAAGAATCTGGGGGAGCAACCCGCAACCTGGTTCGTGATTCTCACCGACATCGACATGATCGATCGTTTACGCCAGGGGAATGTAGGGCTTGAACTCGGGGTTGATTGGGTCTGGGATGAATCCGTCACCACGAGCGTTACGGCGGCGGCGTTCGGCCAGGAACCCCTGAAACATATCGCCAATGATCGATTCAATGAGCTAATGGACCGCTACGGCCACCTGCTTGACCTCGCTCTGGAACAACATACATATCGCGTGGATCACAATCTTTCCAACGGCATCAGCGCCCTGGCAGAGGAACTGGTCCGGCTTTGGGTCAGCCCGCGGGATGTCATCGAACTCCACACCGATACTCTTCGTGCCCGATGCAAAGATATTCCCGTGCTCAAGGCCAAGGCACTTACCGCTGCCGGCCGCTTGACCATCGTGCAATTAATGGGACACATCCTTTCACATTACCGTCGACTTGCCCAGGCCGCGGACAGATCGATGCGTCCATCGAATGAAGTCCGGCCAGAACCGCCATTGCGGGATCACCAACCATGAGTAAGTACACGCTAAAACTTTATGTCACAGGTTTAACCCGGCGTTCCTCCACCGCAATCAGCAACCTGCGGTCTATCTGTAAGAACGACCTGAACGACGAAGTCGAACTGGACATCATCGACGTGCTGGAGCGACCGCAACTTGCCGAGGACGAAAAGATTCTGGCTACCCCCACGCTCATCAAGGTCTTACCCGCTCCTGTGCGGCGCATCCTGGGGGATCTGTCGGATCGGGATCGCGTTCTCATCGGACTGGATATTCGCGGCGATATCAACGGCCAAGAAAGCCTCAATCAGTAAGGATCTTCCATGACCACGAAGAATGTCGAAAAGGACGTTACCAAGCTTCCCACCTGCATTGCCGGTTTCGATGACATCATGAACGGCGGGTTACCCGAGGGACGCACCACCCTGCTTTCTGGCACCGCGGGCAGTGGCAAAACGGTGTTCGCCTGCCA